>JAUWVD010000038.1 GCA_030617585.1 Candidatus Methanophagales archaeon | reverse complement strand
TTTATCGCATCACGCTTGTAGACGCTTTTTGCGCTCTCTTTCATTATAGCTATTAAAGACCTTTCGCTTTAAATATGCTATTTGAGGATAAATAGGATAATATCAGATATTTCTGAAGATTCGGAAGCTTTAAATAGATGGTCCTATTATGAATAAATAATGGTGAGCAAAGTAGACAATAAAATACTCGAGATACTTCAGCAGGATGTGAGGACACATGTATCCAAGATTGCAAAAGAGGTCGGTTTGAGTGAAAATGGCGTGCGATACAGGCTTGAGAAGCTGGAGAAGGATGGCTATATTAAGAGTTATACAATATTACTAAATCCCAAGAAATTTGGTAAGAAGCTGATTGCGATATTTAATCTGGAGGTAGAACCCAAGACGATGAGGAGCGCGTTACCTAAATTGGCAGGGCTTGATGAATTTATCAAGATATATCAGACCACGGGGCAGTTCTCTGTTATCGCAATCGGCCTATTTGATAACGAAGAGAGTTTAACCATGTTTATAAACAACAAACTTTTGTTTGAGTTCCCAATCCAAAATTATAGTGTCGAGATTGTAATGAGGAAGGTTAAAGATACGGATTATGAAATATAAAAACTGGGTCCGTTGCCAGAGGAAGGAATCGAACTTTCTTCAATTTAATGTGTTTGAATACCTCTACTTAATAACTTTAAAATATCAGTATCGAATGATAGAATATAAGAAGATTTGGAGCGCAGAAAATGAGGATAAATATCGTGCAGACAAACTATGATCCAACAGACATAGAACGGTTAAAAGAAGTATTAGGCAACTTAGAAGGGATAACCTGCTTCCCTGAGTGTTTTGCGCTTGGAAGAAGCGGTATTGAAACTTTGCAGTATTTAAATAAGGTTAGTGACGAAGCGAAAAGCATTATAGAGGTTGTTAAGGAGACAGGGAAGACAGTCATACTTCCCTTAATCGAAAAACATCCGGTTATGCGAAATAGATTTTATAATACGACTTCTGTGATTCACAACGGCGTTGTAATCGGCACATACAAAAGAGTAGTCACACATCCGATGGAGAAACCATTTATTCAATCGGGTAAGGACTTCCCAGTATTTGAGATTGATGATATTACGTTTGGAGTACTGGTATGTTTTGAAATTGCATTTCCTGAACTTACACGGATAATCGCACTTAATGGTGCATCACTCATATTTGTTCCCGCAAGCGCACCGGAAGAGGCGGATTATTTGTGGGACGCAAGGTTAAAAGCGAGGGCGATAGACAATCAGCTATTTGTGGTTGGTGTAAATAGATGTGGTGAGATAGGAAATGAGCGGTATATCGGAAGAAGTATGGTTGTATCACCCCGCGGAGAAATCATATATGCGTGTAAAAACGAAGAGGAAATTGCACCTGTTGAGCTCGATTTGGATGAGATCACAACGGAGAGGGGGAGTGAACCAACATTCAGTGAATTCGAAATCGTGGTATATGACAAGTTTATGGAACGCTTTTAGGAGCAAAGAGAATGAGAGAGATGCAATTGTTGCGCCATTTTTCATATCTCATAACTCAAAACCATCTCATTTATCGTATTACCTTCGTGGATGATAAACCCATTTGGGTCTATGATCAAGCTACCACCTAAACTAATTTTCTCATTACTTGAGCCAACGGCATTGGCTTTAAGTACCCATAAATTGTTTTCAACAGCTCGTGCAATCGGCAACGCCTTATTTTTATTTATCTTTCGTATCGCTTCGATTGGGTCATAAAAATGTGCAGATAGGATGAAGATAGCATCTGCCCCAAATGTTTTATATGCATGAACAAGCATCGGATGGTTCTGATCTCGACAGATCAAAACGCCAAACTTAGCCTCACCCACCCTGAAAATTAATGGCTCTTCTCCTTTTTTAAAATATGCTTCATCAGAAGAAGTGAGATTAATCTTGTGATAAATAGCCCTCTTTCCACTCGTTAACAGGACTATTGCACTATTAAAACGTTTATTGCGTTCAAAATAGGGAGCACCCACAATAACGTTCACAGAATTGTGTGTCACTTGTTCTTGAATATTATTCAACGTGTCCATTACTTCGTTTTGATTGACACTAGTAAAATCACGTACATAGCCTGTGATATTGCATTCTGGAAAGCACAAAATGTCTATATCCTCTTTAGACGCCAATGAGAGATATTTAGAAATAGTTGCTAAATTGGTATCTATGTCATTGTAAAGCTTGACTTGTGCAACACCGACCTTCATGATTTTAATCTCCTTCATATAACCAATTATTTTCACCTTTAAAGTAATTATAGATACTCATTCAGATATCCCTGCAAAAACCAATAAGATACAGATACATATTATAGATCACTATGAATGAAGCGAAGACAATTGAGAGTAAGCAACTATATAAAGGTAAAGTTGTACAGTTACGGCTTGATACCGTTTTATTACCCGATGGGCGGACGAAAACACGTGAAATTCTTGTTCATCCCGGTGCGGCCGCTATTGTTTCTTTGACGGATGGGAAGGTACTGTTAGTGGAGCAATACCGGAAGGCAGTTGAACGTAACACCTTGGAGATACCGGCCGGCACGCTTGAAGAAGGCGAATCACACGAGGAATGTGCCATGCGCGAACTAATTGAAGAGACGGGCTTTCAAGCTTCCAAATTGTATAAACTGACAGAATATTTACCTGCTCCTGGTTATAGTAGTGAGATAATACACATCTATAAAGCGAATGAACTGACGAAAGTTTCTGACGCGGAACTGACAGTAACGTTTGTGGAATTGAGTGAAGTATTAGCATTGATAAGGAAGGGCGAGATAAAAGATGGAAAGACAGTCGTTGGTGTGCTTATGGTCGCGAGGGAGACTGTCGAACAAACTAAAATCAATTATTGACGCAGATTATATTGATCAACAATGTCAAGTTAAATAAATCAGTGTAACTCTGCGTCCTAAATTAAATTTATGGATGGAAGTTATACTTTATATACAATTAAATGATGCCAGCGAGAATATGCGTATTGCGGATAGAAGGAACGAATTGCGAGCTTGAGACTTTTCGCTCTTTTAAGCGGCTAGGTGCAGCGGCAGAGATTGTGCACTTGAAACAATTGATAGGTGCTGTAAAAGAGCGAGAGAAGAGGAAACTAAAGAATTATGATCTGTTAGTGATACCAGGTGGCTTTTCTTCCGGCGATTATATACGCGCCGGGGCAATACTGGCTGCGCGGATAAGAGGTACATTAGGTGAAGAGATAGACGATTTTATACGCGATGGTAAACCTATCTTGGGGATATGTAATGGATTTCAGGTATTAGTGGAAATGGGGTTACTGCCGGGATTAGCAGATGAAAAAATAGGGCTGCAGCAGGCAGCATTGACAACAAACGATTCCGCTCGCTTTGAATGCAGATCGGTATACCTGAGACAGGAAAATCGTGGGAACTGTGTTTTCACGAATGGGATAGAGAAAGGGCGTATCATGAAGATGCCTTGCGCACATGCAGAGGGTAAGTTTTTCATCAGCGAGAAAAGGCGAGAGGCGTATCTACAGCTTCTGGAGGAGAACGATCAGATTGTATTCCGCTATATTGACCCTGAAGGAGGTTATGCCTCATATCCCTGGAATCCTAACGGTTCGGTAGATAATATCGCAGGGATATGTGACCCAAGGGGGAATATATTGGGCTTGATGCCGCATCCGGAAAGGGCTTTTTATGCCTATTTAGATTCTGAATGGTCAAGAAGAGCGAAGGGGGGAGAAGAAGGAAGGGGTGCATACGGGGATGGGAAAGCTATATTTGAAGCGGTATTGAATTACCTTAGTAGGAAGGCTTATATATGATGATTTCATTCTTAATAAGAAAGAAAAGAAAAGAAGGAGTGTGAGTACAACTGGCGAAGAAAAGACTGAAAGATAAGTGGAAATCAAAAGAGTGGTACACGGTAGTAGCACCGAAGATGTTTGGCGATGTGACAGCAGGGGATACGGTGGCAGATGATCCCGCCAAGTTAATAGGTAGAAGAGTGGAAATGACTGTGGGTGACCTCACAGGTAAGCTGATAAAGAATTCAAATTTGAAATTAATATTTGAAATTTCTGAAGTCGAGCATAAAAACGCTCATACACGATTCATTGGGCATAAGGTAAATGGTGGCTATCTACGTAGTTTAGCGCGGAAGAGGAGCTCGAAAATCGAGTCTAATGTGGATGTTCTGACAAAGGATGGCGAGACCATTCGTGTAAAATCATCCTGTTTTACGCTAAAGAAAGCAAGTGAAGCACAGATAAAGCAGATACGGAAGATAATGGCTGAGGAAATTAAAAATAGAGCCAGTAGCTTAGAACTTAACAAATATATACAGGAGATAATACTTGGTAAACTCTCGGCAGATATATACAAGGTTGCGAAGAAGGTATACCCTGTGCGGAGAGTGGAGATAACTAAAACGGAAAGGGGCTTAGCTCCAGTGCAGAGTAAAGAAGGTTAATTAAACTAAAATGAAATTAAAATTTCTCGGCGGCTGCAACGAGGTAGGACGTTCTGCAATATTAGTGGATGATAGAGTCCTCTTAGATTATGGGATGCGGCCCTCAGACCCGCCAGAGGTACCTTTAAATAGTGGGAATATCTCGCCTGAGGCTGTTATTGTTTCACATGCTCATCTCGACCATTCAGGCATGGTCCCGAGTTTGATGGTACCTAATGTGTATATGACCTCTGTGACAAGGGATTTAACTATCCTTTTGGGTAGAGACACAATAAAAGTAGGTAAGGATCAGGGATTTGCATTCTTTGACGAAGAGGACATCAGAAAAATGGATGAGCATACGCGCACAGTCGCTTATGGTGAGCGGGTAGCATTAAATGGCTCAGATTATGAGTTCGAATTATTTAATGCCGGGCACATACCGGGGAGTTCAGCAACGTATCTGCGAAAAGCGAGTGAGGATATCAGCTTGTTTTACACTGGAGACATAAGAATGGCTGAGACAAGATTAATGAAAAGCGCTGCCCCTTCTGAGTTTCCCGCTTCCGACATCTTACTCCTAGAGAGCACATATTACAATAAAGAGCATAGAGACCGGCAGGAAATGGAGCATGAGTTCATAGACTCTATTAAGGAAACTTTAGCTTCTGGAGGTAATGTGATTGTGCCCTGTTTTGCGGTTGGCAGGACACAGGAGGTCGTGATGATTCTGCATTCATATGGTATTACGCCATATGTAGATGGTATGGGTCTAGGAGTATTCCGTCTGTTCAAGAATCATCCCTCGTTCTTGAAAAACGCGAAAGCATTGAATGATGCATTTAATAATGCACAGTTTGTAAACATGACGAGGCGGAAGAACATTTTTTCTGAACCCTCTGTAATTGTCACCACTGCGGGAATGCTTAATGGTGGACCCGTGCTCTATTATCTGAAGAAGATACACAAAGATCCTAAGAGCAAAGTGCTGCTCACGGGCTATCAAATAGAAGGGACGAACGGTAGGCGATTAATAGAGGACGGTCATGTGGAAGTAGATGGCAAGGTGGTGAAAGTAAGTGCAAGTGTTGAGCAATATGACTTCTCAGCACATGCAGGTGATTCCGAGCTGAAGGATTTGGTGTCACGATTTTGCAAGAATGGCACTGAGGTCGTGTTCATGGTTCATGGAGAACATACCAACGAGTTTGCAGCATGGGCGAGAGATAATATCGGATGTGAGGCAATAGCACCTAAACTAGGAGAGGAGTATATTATAGAATAGGATATAATAAAATATAATAAAATAGAAAACATGCGCCGGTAGTGTAGCTTGGTATCACATAGGCTTGCCAACCTAACGTTCATTCGTTCTTCCTTCAAAGGGAAGAATAATCATTTGAAACATAAAAAAAGATGGGCAAAAAGCCTATAACCCGGGTCCAAATCCCGGTCGGCGCAATATCTATTTGACCACTACTGTCTCCATCGTTATGTCTATCACCGTATCGAAATCTATCTTCTTATCCCAGCCTGCTTTCTCGAATATGTTCATGAACCCCACGCCAAAGATCTTCGGCCTCTTATCGCTTGATATACTTTCAATCATCTGATTGACATCCTCTGGCGGACATCCGAACTTAGGCATCGCTAATCCACCAAGCACAACAATCGCATCAGGGTTTTTCGGATCGCCCTTTTCATCTACAACGCTGTAACCTATGTTCTCTATCTCCCTTATCTTTCTTGCCTCCTTTGCATTTGCTTTCGGCACATACAACATATCAAAACCTCTATCCCTCACTGTATAAGCGAGCAATTCGATAAATGGTGAGCATACTGCTACCGAGCCCGTAAATACTACCTTGGATCCTTCCTTTGTATCCGCCATACGCTCTCGAAACGTTCCTGTAAAGCCTACTATTCCCCTCTTCTTTTCCATATTCCCTTTTTACCTCCTTATAAGAGTCATTTACCCTTTTATATACTTGAGTGATAAGTTATTTTATATCTTTCTATTTTTAAGTGATAATATAAATGAAAAAAGTGATTTATGTCCCTATAATACACACGAGTGCAGATTTCGGTAGCGTAGCTTCTGAAATAGAGAAAAGGATTATTGTGCAGTATGGAGCGGAGAAGTGGGAACTGCATAAAAAGGCAATCTCCGATTTCTGGGATTCCGTATCTGACTATTTCCGTTTCTTAGATGTTAAGGGCTTCAAGATATACCAGGATGGACTGGTTGCAGACGGCGAGTTAGGTATGAAGATAGTAAAAATGGCTGCTGATAGCGGCAGTAAAAACTATCTCCTGGTCTATAATCTGGTCGAGAGAGGTGCAACCATAATGAAGACAGAGGATATAAATATTGTAAAGAAGGAACGTGACTTTGTAGTCAAGATGGCACAAACTAAGTCGTTTATAAAACGGTTATTACATTATATAAAGTATACCCTGTATAAAGAGCGATTGTTGAGGCAACGGGACGAATATATAGTAAAAATGATAGATGAAACGCTAAAAGAAGGCGAGACCGGCATTGTTTTTCTTGGTGCATTGCATAATGTGGTCGCTATGCTTCCAAAGGATATTGAGGTGATAGAAGTAAAGAAGAAAGAAGAAGTGGTGAAATATAAGAAACAGCTCCAAAAAGAGCTCTCTTTTAGTAAAAAGAGTACGGGGGTAAAAAGAAAAATCGTGTGAAAATCCGTGTAATCTTGTGGTTATAAAAATGAGAAAAAAACAAAAAAGGGGAACTCGTTATCGCTGCCGGAACTCATAGACCTTGATGAGCTTCAAGCTATTCAGGACAGCATTGCAAAAACTACTGGCATTTCTTCTGTTATCTCTTCGCCTGACGGCGAGCCGTTAACTCGTTTCAGTTATCCAACTGGTTTTTGTTCCCTGATACAATCAACGGAAGAAGGGAAACGGCGCTGTCTTCTATCGTTTAAAGAGATGAGTGAGAAGGCACCCGCGTTAAAAAAGCCGACAATCATGTATTGCTTCGCTCATTGTGCTCATTTTGTCGCCCCGATTATCATTGGGATTGAGCACAAAGGAACTATGTTTGCAGGTCAATTCATACCACAGAGGTTCTCCGAGGAGCAATTAACCGAAATCAGGCGAATAGCTGAGGAGATAAACATAGACCCGGAACTGCTGGTAAAAGAAGCGAAGAGAATGCGCGTGGTGGAAGAAGAGAAAGTCAAGAATTATTCGAGTTTATTGTTTCAGATAGTGGGAGTTATTGCAAGGCTGGGTGCGCAATCGGCTGAACGTAATCGTGCTAAGAATAAACTGCAAAAGGCACATGACGAACTGGAACTGCGAGTGGAAGAACGAACCGCGGAATTGGCGAAAACGACCGAATATTTGAGAAGAGAAAAAGAATGGGCAGAAGAATATCTGAATATAGCTGGGGTGATGCTGGCGATACTGGATGCCGATGAAAAGATAAGTCGGATTAACAAGAAGGGCTGTGAAATACTGGGTTACAAAGAGGAAGAACTTATCGGTAGGAACTGGTTTGACACCCTAGTTCCCCAAAGAATACGAGGCGAAATAAGAGGCGTCTTTGGCAAACTGATGGCTGGAGATATTGAGCCAGTTGAATACTATGAGAATACATTATTAACGAAGGATGGAGAGGAAAGAATAATTGTGTTTCACAACACGGTGATTAGAGACAAAAACAGTCAGACAGTCGGAGTTTTGTTTTCAGGTGAGGACATCACGGAGCGGATGCAGGCGGAGGATGCGCTGCGGGTATTGGATGCGCGAAACAGAGCATTGCTTGAAAACATTCCCGATTTTATCCGTGTCGTGGACCGTGAGACGACCATTTACTACGCCAATCATGTCCATCCTACTATTAAGCGTGAAGATATGATTGGTGCAAAAATCTCCGATTTTATAATGCCCGAATACCGGGATCAGCATGACGAAATCATCCGACAAGTTTTTCAAAGCAGAGAGCCAGTCGAATTTGAGTTTCTCAATATTTTCGGTCAGTTCATCTACGCCCGCTTCGTCCCACTTGGTGATATGGTTATGATAATTGGCACAGACATCACCGAGCGCAAGCAGGCGGAGGAGAAGGTAAAAGAGGCTTATAGACTAAGAGAACACTTTCTAAAAGAAACATCACACAGAATTATCACGCCGGTGGCTATCATTGGAGGAAACACTGATTTATTACTTAAAAGC
>JAUWVD010000173.1 GCA_030617585.1 Candidatus Methanophagales archaeon | reverse complement strand
CATTTCTGCAATGCCCAAAATACCCTTCGAGGTGCCAACTAAGATTAGCACAACTGCGCAGATATACACGACAATAGTTATCTTACCGCTGTATAATGATTGCTTCGCACCCTCGAAGAGATTTTTTAGAATATTCTCACGTCCCAATCCCTTGAGCAGCATGTAAATCCCTAAAAATGCTAGGATTAATCCCATCACTTGACCAGACATCCCAAACAGCAAAGAAATGGCTAAAAGGAACAAAAAGATCCCTAATGGTGGCAAGAACGTACGAGAAAACTTCGGATCCTCGAATAATCGCTTGATCACATAAAACGTGCTTTCTAAATGCTCACTCTGCTTCACTACTACCCGCCGCACAGAATCTATCTTCACCCGTGATTGGATAATAGGTACGATTGATTCGTCCTCGGCACCGTCACTCACGAGAATTGCGGTATCAGATCCGAGTTTAGACAGAATCTCATCCAGCTCTTTCCCGATCTTCCTATCTGCTGTGACTCCGACTTTCTTATCGCCTGCAACCAAAACGATCTCAGCTTCAACATCCTCTTCAACCAACCGGTCGTATAGACTTATAGCATAAAATATGGCATTCACATCAGAATCTTCAGAATCCGCGAGTGCTAATTCCGTCGCGGCAGATAAACTCGCTTCTTTTCCTATAATTGGCGTATCTAAACCGGCTTTCTCTCCTATATCATTATCTCGGTCTACGCAAATAACAATCGTCTTAGACTTATCCATTTGCTATTATTAGTTATCGCCACATCATATAAAAACTTTTTTAAAACTGTGTCAGTTTCAACTGTCGCACTATGCACACTTCACCCGGTATTTCAACAGGATATTTCCCTGTTAGACAGCCCAGGCAAAGATTATTCGCATCCATACCCACAGAATCTATCAGCCCTTTCAAACTGAGATATCCTATGGAATCGGCATTTAAGAACTTACAAATCTCGTCCATAGACCTATTCGATGCTAGCAACTCAGCCCTCGTTGGCGTATTGATGCCAAGGTAACAGGGTGCCTTTATTGGTGGACTGCCTACGCGCAGATGCACCTCTTTCGCGCCTTTCTTCTTCAAATTAGCTACAATTCTACGCGATGTTGTGCCCCTCACGATGCTATCATCTACTAACACAACTCGTTTTCCCGCCACATTAGCTTGCACAACATTTAATTTCAGCCGCACCGCAGTATCTCTTGTACCCTTCTCAGGCATGATAAATGTCCGTCCTACGTATCGGTTCTTTATAAAGCCCTCAATATAATCAAGCCCTGCCTGCCTCGCATAGCCTATTGCAAACGTGATGCCGGAATCCGGTACCGGTGACACTATGTCCGCTTCCACACAATGCTCCCCTGCCAGTCTCTCACCTATCTCCCGCCTCACGTCATACACTAACTTCCCATCCAAGATCGAATCAGCTCTCGCGAAATAGATGTATTCAAAGACGCAATGGGCGGTGTTTACCCCCTTATATAACTGAAAACTCTCTAAATTACCGTCCTTTATCAATAATACTTCTCCGGGTCTTACATCTCTTACTAACTTCCCGCCCAACATGTCTATTACCGTGCTCTCGGACGCAATTATATAACCTTCACCAATCTCTTCTTTTTCGTCTTTTATTTCACCGAGACATAACGGCTTAATGCCCAAAGGGTCTCTAACAGCCATTAGCAGGTTATCCATCAAGATAACCAAAGAATAGGACCCGATTACGCGTTTCATCAGTTCTTTGATTGCCCCTATTGGGTCATGTCTCGTCAGCTCCTTCGCAAGTAACTGTGCTATCATCTCGGTGTCGGTATCAGAATGAAAAATCCTACCTTCTCGTTCCAACTCTCTTCCCAGCTCTGCGGTATTCACAAGGTTGCCGTTATGTGCAATAGCAATTTTACCGTTTTTGTAATTCACAAGTAAAGGCTCTGCATTTTCTAACTTCGACGCTCCAGTCGTGGAATACCTGACATGACCTATGCCGATATTCCCTTTTAGGGATTTTAATTGTTCATCATCAAAAACTTCATGAACAAATCCCATTCCTCTTATCAGTTGTATGTCATCATTTCTTGCACTTGTTTCGTTTCCTTTACCTTCTTTATTCCTATTACACACAGCTATACCTGCTGATTCCTGTCCACGGTGTTGTAAAGCATAGAGCGCATAAAAGAGAGGCAACGCTGCATCATTTTGGGTTAATGCAATGCCTGCTATCCCACATCCTTCCTTACCACTCATATTGACCAATACCTCCTTTGCACCCCTTTTATCTCTTCCACTCGCTCCACCACATCGCTACTTACCATATCTGCTCTTCTCCTTTCCCTACGGGACAAAAGAGAATTGAAAACAGATACGGCGGATTTTGCAATAGCATCCAGATTATATCCTCCCTCTAAGGATATTACTATCTTACCGTTACAGTTCTTTTCTGCTATCTCCTTTATCAGATCCATAAAAAGACCGAATCCACGAGTGGTCACGTTCATTGATGCTAACGGATCTGCAACATGTGCATCAAATCCTGCAGATACAAGCACAAATTCGGGTTCAAACTCCTTTGCTATCGGCACTAAAACATTATTTAGCGCATATAAATAGCCTGCGTCATCAGTACCGGCAGGTAGTGGGACATTAACAGTAAAACCATCACCTTCACCTTTACCTACTTCATCTATCCATCCAGTGCCGGGATAATGGGGATATTGATGTGTGGAGAAATACAATACAGAAGGGTCATCAAAGAACACCTCCTGCGTGCCATTACCGTGATGTACATCCAAGTCTACAATCAAAATGCGGTTAGCAAAATATCGCCTCTTTAAATGCTCGGCGGCAATCGCAATATTATTAAATATGCAGAATCCCCTACCTCGGTTCCAGGTAGCATGATGGCCCGGCGGTCTTACCAAAGCAAAAATGTGCTTCAGGTTATTAGAGTC
>JAUWVD010000034.1 GCA_030617585.1 Candidatus Methanophagales archaeon | reverse complement strand
GGGTATTCAAAAACCTTATCGTCTTAAACATTTGCAAGTAACTCGAGATTGTTTCGCACCGTTGCTGTTGACTGGTGAGTTTCACCCAGGGACTTCCGTAATATAGACAGCGCCCGCGCGAAGTGCTCTTTTGCTCCTTTCAGGTCGCCCAGCGCTCGCAGGACTAGGCCGAGGTTGTTGACGCTTGTGGCTACGTTGGGATGGTCAGGGCCATATGCTTCTTCAGCAAGAGACAAAGCCCGTCCATACAGAACTTTAGCCTCGGCGAACTCCGCGCGTCCGCACAAATACACGCATGTTTGATTTAAAAATCTCTTCAATATTTCGGCTATCTATTCTCTTTCGTGCTAATCCCAATCATTTTTAACGATTTTGAACTACACCAACTATTTCACCTTATAAATTGCACTCACTATCGCACCTTTAATCAAATTAAGTGCCAATGCTTATATTATCCAATAGACAACAACTGTTGTTGCTATTGTCAAATAGAAAGGCATTGATGCTATTCTAGCATCCCTTGCCCTTTCAGCACCGCCTTCAACTTCTGCTCGTTAGATGCACTCAAAGCGCCTAACGGAAGCCGAACGTGCCCGGCAGGCAGCCCCATCATCTCCGCCGCTTTCTTTACGGGTATCGGATTTGTCTCCAAGAACATCGACTCAAACATAGGATATAAACGTAGATTAATCTCTTTCGCCTTCTCTATCTCTCCTTTCAACATCGCATCTACCATCTCACTCATCGGCTTCGGTGCGATATTCGCCGCCACGGAAATCACGCCCTTACCGCCCAGGCTCATTATGGGCAGCGTAAGGAAATCATCACCTGCAACAACCGTAAAATCTAGACCCTGTTCCGCGGCCAACATTATAATCGTACCTATCTGTTTCAAATCACCCGAAGCTTCCTTCACACCTTTTAGATTCGCTACCTCTGCCGCGAGCTCCACCATTGTTTCTGCATTTACATTTTGGCCCGTTCTCGAAGGTATATTATAGGCAATCAAGGGTATATCCACAGCATCACCAACCAACTTAAAATGTTCCTTCAGCCCTTTCACATTCGGCTTGTTATAATAAGGTGTGATCACGAGGCAAGCGTCTGCGCCCGCATCCTCTGCATATTTCGTTAGTACTATCGCCTCCTTTGTGTTATTCGAGCCTGACCCTGCTATCACAGGTACCGTCGAGCAGTCCACTACCACATCTACCACACGCTTATGCTCATCATGAGACAGTGTCGCGGATTCACCGGTCGTACCACACGGTACTATCCCAGCTACACCGCCCTCTATCGCGTATTCCACAAGCCGCCTTAAACCGTCCTCATCCACTTCGTCATCCTTTGTGAACGGCGTTATAAGCGCCGGATACACACCTTCTATATTCACTGTTTCGACTCTCGCCTCTTCTTGTGTGTTATGTATCCCGCTATTCTATTCTGTACCCCTTTGCCCGTTACGTTTGTATACTCCTTCACTATCTCCTTATTCCGGTCAAAATCATCAGAGACGTCCGGTACGTCCCTCAGTAATTGTTTCCCTAATCTCTTTACATATGTAGGTTTAACTGCGCCCACTGTTAATCCCCCTCACCTTTTTCACTTCCTTCACTTGTATCCGCTACCTCTTCTCCTTTTTCACTTCCTTCACTTATATCCGCTATCTCTTCACCTTTATCTCGCACATCACTCACACCAATCATCAGAAATACCGCGCCAGCTAAGAGCACAATGATTGGAATAGCACCTAATATTACCCACTTTAACCCTTCTCTAAAGAGATCTGTCTGCGGAATAACTAATATACCTATTCCCACTATTACTAATACTACCCCTGCCAATATCTCTCCAAATCCTTTCATTTTTTTATTCACACCTCCTCCTTATTTCCTCATAATGAATTCGGCAATTTCCGGCTTATACTGCCATTCCTCTGGTAAGACCTTCTCCCTTCTGTAATACTTCACAAGCCGTCTTATCTTCGATTCGGTTAAATGCAACGATCTTTTATTATGCACATCTTTCTTATTCAGCTCTACATGCTTTCGTATCCGAAGCGCTTTCCGCATCAAATTCAGTAGGTCTTCCGGTATCTCACCCGCGATATTCTTACCCTTTAGTATCCCCGTTATTTTCTCCCCTGTAACCAGTACAACACTCGGCACACCGTAGCTATCCCTTAGTACTGTTCCTATTTCACTTGTTGTAACCCCTCGCTCATATAGCTCAACTACCTTTCTCTCTACTTCTTCTGCGGTCATCTCTACCCATTCGGGCACTGTTTCCATAAGCCTGAAGCTAAACGGCCTCTTCGAGCCAGATCTTCCACGCCTCCTTGCATACATTCTTGCCATTATCTTCGTTCACCTAAAGCCTTCTATTCTATTTGCCTTTGCCTGATTATCTTATCGTCACTTGGTATATAAATATTTTATGATGTTCTTTGCCATCAACTTGATAAGGCGGGGATTCTTTAAAAATTCATGAAATACAATAGATGGGTAGTCAATATCACCCTTCTCTTGTATCTGTTGCAGTAGTGCCTCCTGTGACAACGTCTGTAAAATCGTATCGAAGTCATTATCGCTAAGTATACACCTTAACCTGTGAACCTTCACCCCAAACGCAATTTCCTTGCCTATTTCCTTTCGCCATCGTCTTTCATACGCAGTCAGCATCTTCAGATCCCCTGTCAAGGACGCTTTTGCCGCTATCTCACCCGCCATCTTGCCACATTTCATGCCGTAATACACGCCGCCACCAGTGACTGGTTTGACATGTGCCGCGGCATCACCAACCAATAATATCCCTTTATCCACCCGTACAGTTTGCCCTCGCTTTCGGACTCCAACAGGGATAGTCCCCGCGGTAAATTTTGAACGGGCTCCTTTGTATCGCTTCGCTATGAGGGGGTGCTCAGCCAAATTTCTTTTTAAGTATAGCAAAGGGTTTGACTGTGCTGAAAACCGCTTGTCTATGCATAGCCCAATACGAGCGATGTTTTCCGCTCCAAGCGGAATAGCCCAAGCGAAAAAGCCAGGGGCAATAGTGTTACCCACGAAGATCTCTGCAAAATCTGCAAAAGCATCTTCGGTTTTATATACCCCTTCTACCTGCACACAGTTCAGGAAGCTTTTTGCGACACGAAGCCCGGCCATTTTAGCCACTTTGCTCTTCACACCATCGGCGCCAATAACTACTCTTGCACTTATTTCTTCTTTACCGTTCGCCGTGCGTATCCGTAGCTTTGTCTCTCCTGCCCCCTTCGCCACACTTTTAACCCTGCGCCTCAAAATAATCTCCGCACCTTCTTTCTGCGCCTCTTGTGCCAATACAGAATCGAAAATATCGCGCCTAATAGCAAAAGCGCTTTTACCCGGAGATTTTATCATTAATTCCTGCGACTGCGAACGAACAATAGCGCCTTTTATTTCGCAGTTTATGAATGATTTATCCTTCGTTTCGCTCTCTTCTATTGCTCTTTGACTTATAAGCCCTGCACATTGAACGGGCTTACCTATTTCCGTATCCGCCTCGATAATAAGAGTAGAAGCCCCCGTCTTTGCTGCATATTTCGCAGCCATGCAGCCTGCCGGCCCACCACCTACCACAACAACATCGTATTCGAGCATAGTAGACATAACAAATCCTTTTTATTTGGTAATCTTAATAAGAATTATTATAGAAGATAGTCAAGGATGGATGATGAGAATGAAAGCTAAGATGTCTAAGCAACCGAGGAAACAAAGGAAAGCAAGGTATAATGCACCTCTGCATATACGGCATAAGTACATGAGTGCAGCTCTTTCCATGGATCTGCGAGGTAAATATGGGAAAAGGAGTTTTCCGCTGAGGAAAGGCGATACGGTAGTGGTAATGCGGGGCGATAGCAGAGGTAAAGAAGGCAAAGTGAGAACAGTAGACCTGAAGCGGGAGAAGATAACGGTGGAAGGCGTTGTTATTTCGAGGTCAGATTTATCCGAAGTGCCTCGACCTATGCATCCCTCGAATGTTATGATAACAAAGATAGAACTGAAGGATAAGCAAAGAGAAAGTGCATTGAGTAGGTAGTGGGCTGAATGCAGTAGGCGGTTTTTATATTTTACTATTTAACCGTTACATGCACGTTTAGCCCGGTTACTGCCTTATGTAGCGCTATCATCCGCTTTATAGAAGGATGATTTTCGCCTAATTTAGCCTTCAAATGTGCTATTTCAAGTTCTATGCTCGTTCTCCTTACCCCGTCAATCAGGTTATCCGCATGCGTAACTATCTTCTCTTCCATTGTTCTTGGCATGAAATCTACATCTTGGGGCAGCCCCAGTTCTTTTGCTTCTTCTGCGGTTATTCCAGCGCCCACATGCCGCTGTATTATTCTTACCACTCGCCCATCCAGCTTTATCGCTTTCGCTACTTCGCCACCAACAAAACCATGATCTATACCATGTGTGCGACTCCTACCAATATCATGGAGCAAAGCCCCCCTAAAAATTAACTTTTCGTCTACACGACCATAATAATAACGACGCGCGAACTCCAATGCGAGTTCGGAAACTGAAACACAATGTTCGATAACCCTCGCCTCACATCCGACATCACGCAGTAACGTTATGCACTCGTCTCTTATTACCCTCTTATCTTCTTCTTCCACTTCTCAATCTTAGCTATATCCGCCTCTAACTTTTTTATCAAATCACTGTTATCAGAAAATTCGAAATTCGCGTTACATTCATCACACCAGAAGTCCTTCTCTAATGCATCTTCAAACAAAACACGCAGACATTTACACTGGTAAAATACCCCGCTGCGCTCATATTCCAATTTATTACATAATTCCGCCAACTCTACTTCCGCTTCTTCTTCCATTATCTTCGTAACATTGTCCTGATTAAAGCACCAGAGATATGTGATCCAGCCGCTATTATCATCGCGTTCTGTCCGGTATTCCGCTATTCTGTTCTCATATAACCGGTACAGGACCTTTCTCACCGCAGTGAGCTTGGTGTCGCTCAGCTTTGCAATTTCCTCGTCTGTTATTTCAGCATCCGGAACATCCGCCATTATCTTCAGGCCCTCATCCCCTACCATCTTCCGAAAATACTCCTTCACTAGGGGATTGTCTGAGTCCAACATTTTCTACACCAAATGATTATTATAAGCTTTTGTAAAGATAAACTTTTACCCGCTTTTCCAAGAAATTCGAAGACCTAAACGAACACGGCAAGTTTTAGGATGTAGCTGCTATTATCACCAAATAATCACCTTCCTCTAGCATCGCATCCGCCGCGAAATCGAGGATAAAACTATCATTTCGGTATAACGCAATCACCTTTTCATCATCACTCAGCGACATATCTGACAACTTCGTCTTCGACTCGAGTTTTATCTGTTTCAGGTCAAATCCTTTAACCGATGTCGTAGCGTCTACAATAAAAGCCACAACTACCGGCTCTGTAACCGCATGAGCGAGTAATCGACCGCTTATCTCTGCATAAGATATTATATGGTTTATTCCTGCCCCACGCATCATCTCCACGTGTTCCTGTGCCTCGCATGTCGCAATGATATTTATATTAGGATTCTGTTTCCGGGCAGCGAGCGCAACCATTATCGTCTCAGAATCGTTCTCCAGAGAAACCATCAGTGTCTTCGCTTCTTTTATATTGCATCTGTTCAGTGTCTCACTTTTTGTCGGATCACCGCTAATATGGTGTATCTCTTCTGCATTCAGCTCGGCATGATCCAATTCACTACCAACTACTAAAAACTCCTCTTCTGCGTGCCTTAGCTCTTTTATCGCCTCTTCTGCTTTTGCATTCCAGCCCACAATAATCGTATGCCGCTTCATCTTCACCGCTCCGGACCCAAATAATACCTTTATTTGATTCTTAGTAGAAAAAGATATGAGTTGTTCGAGTACATACGCAATAGTACTTATACCACCTAATGCAACCAGCACAAATATGATCCGGCCACCCAATGTTTTTGGTGTGAAATCGCCATAGCCCACTGTCGTAATCGTCACGAGCACCCAATAAAGAGCATCCCCTATGTTTAATTCTTCAATACTACCTCTTTCAAAATAGTAAAACGCTATGGTGCCGAATATGAGCACACCAAGGAGCAGAGATAATATACGAAGCTTTCCTATGTACTCTTCTAAGTTCTTAGCTTTTAACTTTTTTATCAGCCATAGAAGCATTTTTTTTAATACTCCCTAATTATCACAGGTTTATCAATAGTATTTATAAGATGTGCATTCTCAATATCTTTTAGAAGCCAAGGTGGAAGCGCGAAGAGCGAAAAATGCGTCTCTTCACTGTATGTGTTTGTTTCAATATCCGCGATAACAGCCGCAATCTCAGTTTCAGTTAGTTGCAGTGGATCATAATGTTTGGATGCAATCGCGAACCCCCATTGACCGAAACTGGGAATATATTGCGTGTAGAGCCGAACAATCGGAAATCGTGACTGTCGCAATGTGCTTGCAATTACCACGTATCCATCAGCGTCTAATGCCCAATCAGCCTGTGTTGCTTGCGTTGCCATCATCCCCTTTTCATCCAGCAAAGAATAAACATCATTATAGAGCTCCAGCGAATAGAAAGTTGCGAGTAGATCATTATTAGGGTCTGGCAGGTCTAGAATAACGAGGTCGTACTTTTTACTGTCCCTTAGCGCTTCACCTATATATTTTCGCCCGTCCATCGCCACATACTTATATCTATGGTCTTGCCATGAATCATTATGTATGCTTACCAGATATTGCTTAGCGATTTCTATTACTTCCGGGTCTAAATCCACCTGTGTTATGTTCCCTATTTTATCATCCGGGAACCTAGTTAATACCTCTAAGACGCCGAGATCTCCACCGCCGATGATGAGAACATCAAGTTTATGTGCTGCGTTATTCAGTAAAGTGACTGCGGCAGGTAATACCAGCGCCTCCGAGTATGGCTCGTCATCACTCTCTGAAATCTGCACTCGGCCATCCAGGAACAGAACACGTCCAAGAACGTCATGGTCTATTACTGTTATCGACTGGTATCTGCTCTGTGTTCGCTCAAGGATGACCTGTCCACGATACAAATCGCCTACTGTTGTGTATTCCAACTGCTCTGCCTTGTAGTAGCCCATAGCAAAGAGCGAGAGAAAAAAAACCAGTACGATTATAATTGCGGAAAGAACCACCCGATTATTTCGTGGGCGTTCGGTTTGTGTCGTTGCGGTGATTTCAGAACGCCGAAAGAAGATCAGGAACAGTGCTACACTCACGGCACCTATGGTATTCAAGATTCCACCGGTGTGGACTGTTGTTATAGAGCCGAATAGCGGGATCATTATAAGCCCTGCAGAAATTGCCCCGATTATTCCGCCTAGGGTGTCTAAGAAATATGAATAGCCGGATACTTCGCCGATATTGCCTGTCTTTGTTTTTGATAATATATTTATGGCTACCGGGAGTTCTCCACCCATCAACACAGCAGGAAGGAGCAAAATGCACGAACTATAAAATAGCAGGATATGCCATGATGTGGGTGTGAGCTTGATAAGTTCAAAAGCATATATTATTCCGTCTGTTAGCGTCCACGTATCGTAAAGTGCAAGTCGCCTCGTGGCGGGTACGATAATAAGAGCAATAAGGGCAATGAGCATTTCTAATACGAATAGCAGAAGGAAAGGATTCTTCGTTCTATCCGAGAGTTTACCGATGCTGATGCTTCCAATAGCGAGACCGCCCATTATCGAAGCTAAAACGATTGAGCCGGAATAAAAAGAAGAGCCGAGAAGTAATGTGAATTCCCTTAAGAGCACGACTTCATAGATCATCGCTGCTGCCCCCGTAGAAAGCAGAGTTATTGTGATGACAATGAATACAGCGGTGTGATGTCTATCTGCGGTCATAGCTTTATTTGCCGGATGATAATATCTAAGAAAAACTTTTTTAAATGATACCAAAGAATAATAAGATATATTGAATATAATAGGTCTTATTTGTATATTATCCTTTTCTTTATTTACAAATAAGACAAGCTTGCACTTATCATCTCAGCGTGGGATATGACACAGGGAGAACAGAGCGAATATGAGCTGAAATAGGAGTACCATATCAAAAGCAGAGAGCTATAAAGAAATATTGCGCAAAGATATGTCGGTTCATGCTGCCTTCGCATTACGAGAGGTGGGGCTTGACTCGGTAATGGTCAATTGCAACCTAGAAATGGTATTCACTGGTTACGACACTTCGGACAAACTTTATTTCGAGCCCCTAACTGTCGAGGACGTCTATATTGCCGCAGTAATGGACATATAGAGCTTGTCAGAGTACATACGGGAGATAGCGCATGCCTAATCCCACCGCGTAATAGTTCAAAAATCTGATCTGGCGCTAAAGCTGCACGAAGGTCGACCTAGTATAACGGACGACATTTATTCAGGATTATCATAATGGAAGTAATATAATTAATTGAGTATTTTAAGTAGAATGGAAATTAGCCCCGATACGATAAAGGACGTTGAACGACTACAGAGATATGAGCGAATAGTCCAAAAACTCGTAAAAACAGAATCATTCTCGAAACCTGACATCTGGGCGTGTGGCGAAAGTAAAGGCTTAATTGGTAAGATAATAAATCTACTACTTAATGAGGGTTCAATTGTTGAACAGGGAAAAGGGATTTTTCAGTGGATGCCCTCTGCTATGGTGGCATATAAGAAAGAATGGATTACTTCTTTGCGCCCGACACACCAATTAAAGCGATTGCGGAAGGAAGAGCGCCCACGGGAGAAACTGCTCACATACGGATCTTCTAAACTCACCACATCCGAACTATTAGCTATCTTTCTGCGTTCTGGTATACCGGGAAAAAGCGCGATCGTAATAGCAAATGACCTCCTTACGCAATTTGGTGGTGTGAAAGGCATATTTGAAGCGGATAAAGCGAAACTCATGGATATAGAGGGTGTAGGGGCGGCGAAAGTAGCACAGATAAAAGCTGTTCAGGCATTGGCGGAAGAATATCTGAAAGAGAGTATGAAATCGGTGAGTAAAGTGAGGAACTCGAAAGAGGTATTTGATTACCTGTATCTAACGATGCGTGATTTGAAGATCGAGATATTCAAGGTTATCTTCTTAGATAGTGCGAATCAGACAATTGACGATGAGAATCTCTTTGAAGGGACGTTAAACGCAAGTTCGGTGTACCCGCGCGAGATAGTGAAGAGTGCAGTCAATAAGAATGCCGCTTCGCTTATATTTGTGCATAACCATCCTTCCGGCGATCCCACACCTTCGGGGAGCGACCGGGCGATAACGGAGGATCTGGTATATGCGTGCAATCTCGTGCAAATTACCGTCCTTGACCATATTATTATAGGCGATAATGTGTATTTCAGTTTTGCTGATGAAGGTCTGCTTGAAGAATACAACCGGAATTATTTGAGTATAAAAGAGCGGAGGGGGAGACCCAATGAGTGATATAAT
>JAUWVD010000048.1 GCA_030617585.1 Candidatus Methanophagales archaeon | reverse complement strand
GAATATATCTCCGGTCACTGTTATACCGCATAAACCAGTAACGAGGAGTTGAAAGACTACATAGAACAGAACAATTTTATGTGGTTGCTCTTTCTCTATGCTTCGCTTTGAATATATCACACACATAAAACTCATGAATAGAACAACAACCAATACAAACGCATTTAGCGTATCTATTACGTATTCGATACCCCAGGGTGGCGACCAGCCGCCCAACCAGTAATGTATAGTCCCTTCTGTCAGGACCCGCTTTAAAATGGACAATGACAACAATAGTTGTATGAAGATGGTTACTAAGGCGATAGGGAATGCGGCCTTCTTGTTCACCTTTCCGGCGATTAGAATAGTAAAGGCTGCAAACATCGATATTACAATGACAAGCACCGGGAAATGTTCGGTTAAAACCAAAGTTCATCCCCCCCCATCCCATCTTCTACTTCATCTCTGACCATATATCTTAAGCATCTCCCTTCTTCCTGTCATCCGCCATCTTTCTAATATATCCTGTGCATATGTGGCGGTTTATATATATTTTTCGGTTTTATTCAATGATTAGTAAGGGAAAAGAGAGAATCCGCTAAAAATTTGGTGTGACGATTGAGTGGCAACACTATACCAAGAATGCCCTGAGTATCCACTTTGGCGAGCCGCATGCCCCAAAATCACACCAAAGGGTATATTTTGTGACTTCATATTAAAAGATCTTCGGTTTTGTTAAAATCATACATATTTATATAGGGGGTACGATCATTACTACAATTAAAGCGTAAGTGCTATCTTACACATTTATATTTTTACATTTGGCGTTTTGGTATTTTTGGGTTTTGGTGTGATAGAGATGATAAACAAGAAGGAAATGGCGAATCGCGTTAGAGCGGGAATTGAGAGGTTAATTGAGGCGGGAGATCTCCAAGGGTTGCTCTATAAAGCGGGCGAGTTGCATGGGCATCTATGCGGGCATATGGCATACGGAGTGAAGGCTGGCTATATTGCAATGCGAGAATTGAGTCTAAAAAGCCAGGGTATGGAAGAGGTAATTGCGATTATTGAGACCAATAACTGTTTCAGCGACGGTGTACAAATGGTCACCGGCTGTTCCTTTGGCAATAACGCCTTGATATATCGTGATTTCGGCAAGACCGCAGTAACTGTGGCGAAAAGGGATGGGACAGCAATAAGAATAGCTTTAAATCCCGATTTTGAGGATTGTCGTAGGGATATGTATCCCGAAGCATATAAGCTGTTCGATAAGATAGTTGCTAAGCGTGAAAAGCCAACTCCCGAGGAGCATGAAAGATTGATGCAGTTGTTTGCCGAGATGTCAATTACGGAAGTAGAAGAACCTGCGGATGAGATGTTCATAACAAAGCGTCTGAAAATGGTAGTGCCTGAGTACGCGCCTATGTTCGCTTCGGTAAGATGTTCGATTTGTGGCGAGAGCGTAATGCAAAGTCGAGCTGTGGCAGAGAACGGGGGATATTTTTGCGTCCCATGCTACAACCGGGGATACTATCAGATGGATGGAGCGGGTATTACATTCGAGGAGAAATTTCTTCAAGGTGAAGGCATAAGTGGAGGTGCGAACGAAGATGAAGAATAAACATGTCGCTATTGTAACATTATTGTCAATTCTACTATTCTCTTTGTTAACAGGCTTGGCCATCGCCAGAGCAGATTCCGGGAACACAAACGCAGGAGATGTAACGTATATAATTGCTGATCCCACGGGTGATTGGGGCTATCCCACCCCTCATGGGCACTATCCAAGGGGTCCCGGGTACGTAAGGATGAGTCTCATCTTTGATACTTTGGTATGGAAGGACACACAAAGTTTCGTGCCCGCGCTTGCCACCGATTGGGAATACCTAGAAGATGAAAATGCATATCTTTTCCACTTGCGCAAAGGAGTTACCTGGCATGATGGTGAGGAATTTACGGCTGAAGATGTCGCTTTTACCTACAATTATGTTAAGGAACACCCCTCATGGTGGGTAGACCTGAAATCGCTAAAGCAGGCTGAGGTACTTGATGAATATACCGTGAAGATATACCTGAACGAGCGTTATGCCCCCTTCCTTAATAATGATGCAGGCACCTTAGCCATTCTTCCAAAACATATATGGCAGGATGTCGTTGATCCAGCCGAATTTAGAGAACCGGAATCACTGATAGGGACCGGACCCTTTAAACTCGTTGATTACAGCAAAACACATGGCACCTATCTCTATGAAGTCAACAAGGATTACTATCGCGGAAAACCAGACATAGACAGCCTAAAATTTGTAAAAATCAGCGAGGAGATGTCCGCTACGGCATTAATGAGAAACGAAGTTTTCGCTACTGCTATCCTACCGGAAACCGTGGCGGAGGTCGGAGCGGCGGGTTTCGTGATAATAAACCAATCCGGGAATTGGAACGCCAAGCTCATGATAAATCACAATAAGGCGCCAATGTCTTCTAAAGAGTTCAGGCACGCCCTCGCCTATGCGATAAACAGGACTGAACTGGTGGAAATAGCACAACGGGGACATGCAATTCAAGGAAGTCCAGGACTGCTTTCTCCTACCAGTCCCTATTACAATCCCAACATTCCTTACTATGAATACGATCCAGAGCGTGCAAAGGACATTCTGGAAGGCCAAGGATACCAACTGAGAGAGGACGGCTACTATTGGAAAGAGGGGGAAGTACTTGAACTCGAACTTATAACCGCTTCTCGTTTTGGTTTTGAACGTGTCGCCGAGATAATTGCACGGCAGTTGGAAGACATAGGGATAAAAGTTAATCTCAGAAGCCTTGAATGGAAAACGCTAGATAGCAGAGTCATAACCCGACAATTCGATTTGGCTGTAAGCGGACATGGTGGGATAGGGGGCGATCCGGCAATTCTGAACAAAGTAATTCTTGGTAAGTTCGGATATAGTGCGAATTACACGAAAAATGATACTTTGAACCAGTTGCTCGAAGCGCAATTGCATGAGATGGACGAGGAGAAGAGGAAGGAGATGGTGCGAGAAATTCAGAAGGTATATGCAGAGGAGCTCCCTGCTTTGACCCTTTACTACCCAACGTGGTACTGGGGACATGACGGCAGCGTAGACATTTATTATACTCTAGGCGGTATTGCATCCGGTATACCCATCCCACTGAACAAGCTAGCTTTTATGGAGTATAAAGGGCAAGTAGAGGCTCCCGCACCAGCAGCCACGGAAGCGCCAGTTCCTGGTTTTGAACTTCTAATTTCGATCCTTGCACTAACTGCGGTGGCGTATCTGGTAATAAAACGAAGAAAAGACTGAGCGTAAATGAGGAAGATACCCGGAATTGGAACCTATGCGATAGCCTTCCTCATAATATTAGTCCTGATTTTTTTACTACCGCGGATGATGCCGGGCGACCCGCTTACCGCGATCTGTGGGGAAGAAGTCCTTGTTGAGATGACGCCGGAACTAAGAACCGAGCTACTGCACCGCTTTGCTTTAGATGAACCACTCTGGAGTCAGTTCTTCGTTTATTTAACAGGTATTATGCATGGTGATTTTGGATACTCATATTACTATAACGCCCCAGTATTAGATATAATCCTTGAAGCACTCCCCTGGACCCTGCTTCTCGTTGGCTCTTCGCTTCTTCTTTCCACAGTACTAAGCATAGTTATAGGCATAGAGTCTGGCTGGAGACGTGGTAAGATCTGTGATAAATCCCTGCTCACCACAACCATGATTTTAAATGGCTTTCCGAACTTCTTCATCGGCATTATTCTGCTGCTGTTTTTTGCCGTTTATCTCGGATGTCTACCGTTACAGGGCGCAAAAACGCCCTATTCCGGTCTAGCTGGTATAGATAGCATGCTTGATATAGCCAGACACCTTGTCTTACCTCTTATCGCATTGACCTTGGCGCAGATACCCGGTTCTTATCTCCTGATGCGGAATACGATGATAACCACGCTGAAGGAGCCCTTTGTCCGGACAGCAAAAGCAAAAGGTCTATCGGAGGTGGCAGTGCGATATAAACACGCTGGTAGAAACGCGATGCTTCCTATTGTCACTACGACAGGAGTTAGGGTGGGTATAATCGTTACAGGAGCACTTTTCATCGAAATAATCTTCTCTTATCCTGGCGTGGGACTTTTGACCTATAATTCGCTGTTCATGCGCGATTATCCGATTCTACAAGGCGTTTTCTTCATTGTTGCAGTGTTTGTTATACTCGCCAACTTCGTCGTTGATCTGCTATATACAAAGATAGATCCGAGAATAGGGGACGATAATACAGAATATGCACATTAACTACTGGCGTGAACTGACGCGGAGCAACTTTGGGAAGCTCGGGTTAGTTCTGCTCTGCTTAGTGCTCGTTATCGCGATATTTGCACCTTTTCTTGCTCGTTATGACCCGGGAGAGCCAAGCCTCTCAATCCTTATGCCGCCGTCCTTCGCGCATTTGTTAGGAACAAACGATATAGGGCAGGATATTTGGAGTCGCCTTTTATGCGGTGCGAAAAACACGCTCTTAGTGGCTTTGGGTGTGGGTGTGTTCACAACCCTTCTCAGTACTGTTATCGGGGCATCGGCTGCCCTGGTCGGTGGATTATACGATAGGATACTGATGAGAGTGATAGATGCACTTATAGTGATACCGGCATTTATAGTAATCATTTTAGTAGCAGCCTATGTCCTGCCAAATGTGTGGACACTTATCTTTCTCATTTCTATCTTGACGTGGCAGGGTGGAGCGAGACTGGTAAGGGCACAAACACTGTCTCTTAAGGAAAGAATGAGTGTTTACGCAGCAAGAACGTTTGGTGCAAATAAGCTCTATCTCGTAATCCGGCATATAATACCTGACCTCAGTCCAATACTGTTCGCGGTATTTATACATAGCGCAACGCGGGGTGTATTTATGGAAGCGGGTTTGGCATTCCTTGGTATAGCAGACATCTCAACAGTGAGTTGGGGATTGATGATGCACCACGCACTCAGATTCTACTACCTTGACGTCTGGAAGTGGTGGCTCATTCCAACCGGACTTGCACTCTCCGTTACGATAATGGCTCTCGTATTCATTGGACATGCATTTGAAACAGCAATGGACCCACGTCTAAGGAAGATGGAGCAGGAAGATTGGCAATGTTAGAACTAAGGGAACTGGAGGTATCGTATGGCAAAAGGAAGGTATTACATGGCATAAATCTCAACTTGAAAAGGGGTGAATCCCTGGCTATTGTTGGTGGGTCGGGCGGTGGTAAAACCACTCTTGGGCTTAGCATCATGGGACTCGTGGAGGGCACCATCAGAGGTGAGATTTTGCTTGATGGTAAGAATTTGGTGGCAGTGCCAGAAAAAGCGCTGAGGAAGATAAGATGGAACCAGATTGCAATGGTATTCCAGAACGTAGAGAATGCGTTAAATCCGGTATATACCGTTCTGGACCAGGTATCGGAGCCTATTGTGGCACATAACTTGCGGGATAGGTATGATGCAAAGAGACGAGCCGAAGAGCTAATGAAGATGGTGAATCTCCCGGAGGGGCGCTTTTTAGCCTATCCACATCAGTTGAGCGGAGGCGAGAAGCAGCGGGTATTGATTGCAATGGCACTGGCAAACGATCCTGATTTGATTATTATGGACGAGCCCACAACAGCTTTAGACGCCCTTACCAAAGTAGAAATAATTAATTTAATTCGTAATATGTGTAATGAGCGAGAACTGACAATACTACTATTAACCCATGACCTCTACGCAGCCTCCATGCTCTCGGATAGAATGGCAGTGCTCTATGCCGGTAGGATATTAGAATCTGGTTTTACTCCCGCTCTTCTCTCTAACCCAAGACATCCATACACAAGAGGACTGATCAGATGCTATCCCAACATGACAACGACAAAGGATTTGCAGGGGATAAAAGGAATGATGGATTTCCTTGATACCGGATGCCCTTTTCACCCTCGCTGCACGCAATCAATTGGTATCTGCCGCGAGAAAGCGCCGAAGTTAGAAGAAAATGACGGCCGGTTCATTGCCTGCCATAGGGGTGGAATCATACCACTTTTGGAGGTGCGAGAAGTGAGTAAGACCTTTGATTCCGTTAAAGCAATTGATTCTATTGATCTAACGCTGTATGAGGGTGAGACATTAGCGTTAGTGGGTGAGTCGGGCTCGGGAAAGACAACAACAGCTAAGACAGTCATAGGGCTTTTTGAAGCCACAGAAGGGCAGATGTATCTTGAAGGGGAACGAATTCTCGGCAGGGACAAAAACTTCTATCAAAGCGTTCAAATGATATTCCAAAACCCAATGGAAGCCTTAAGCCATCGCCTTTCCGTTCAAGAAGCGGTAAGGGAGCCTTTAGACATACAAAAACAGGGTAATCGCGAGCAGCGAGAGAGTATGGTGCGGCACATATTGGAGGAGGTTGAGCTGCCATCCACACAGAGTTTCATGAATAAATATCCACATCAGTTGAGTCAGGGGGAAGCGCAAAGGGTTGGCATTGCTCGGGCACTCATACTGAATCCGAAGCTGCTCATTGCTGATGAACCAACCTCAGCCCTGGATGCTAGTACGCAGGCAAAGGTCGTGAAACTCTTACTTAATCTGCAGGAGAAGAGGGGGATTGGTATGCTTTTCATCACGCACAACCTCGCATTAGCAAGGAAGATAAGCGATAGGCTCGCAGTGATGTTGAAGGGGAATATAGTGGAGGAAGGACCATCAAATGAGCTAATAAGTAGCCCACTGCATCCATACACCAAAGACCTGTTGAAGGCTGCGCCCACACTGAGTGCAAATGTTCTCGTGGTGCCCACGAATAATAAAAATGACGGGCAAGGATGCCCTTATGCAAATAGGTGCAGTAAGGCAACAGAAGTCTGTTTTAAAGAGAAGCCGAAATTGCGATCTTGTAGCTCTCACAGGGTTGCGTGTATGAATCTGAAACCAGAAAAAGAAGAATAGTACTACCTAATTACAACTTCTACCTGCTTTTTTACTTCTTTTATAGCCTCTTCTCCTTTGAGTAGCAACTCTATATCTATATCAGCCAATTTGAAGGAGAGAGAATTCAACAACTTACCCACAGGGCTGTTCTCATTGAATTTATATCGTTGGAGGCGCTCCACTTTCCTTGTGGGTTTCATAATCTTATAATGCAAAAACTTGTCTTTCAGTGCGAATACCATGGCCTTGGATACTTCTGCATTCTCTGCTAATTCGATGAGACTGTAGTCAAAATCGGGATGTATGACCAAAGTTTCTACGATTTTTACCTGCGGGTGACTTCCAAATATAGCTCGTAAAGGGCTTTCTTCTGATACTTCCATCTTTAAATTTAAATCTCCCATAATTAACTTGTATCAATAAATAAGCATATAAATTTTGCTATAATCTGGTATGACTAATACTATCAGTAGAGAACGAGCTACCTCACATCTTAGAGGCTGTCCCGTAATTGCTTTTGACACTAAAAAATTCACTTCTTTTTGGATTTAAAGCACTATTTGCCTTTCTTTTTCTCCCAATTTTGAATTGTTAGACAGCCTCTTAAGTATAGAGCATATCCTCACGCCCCTTGCATTCGGTTTGGTTGCACCGATGTCTTGCATGTAATCAGCCAGTAGCGAACCCATACACCAACCGTGGCAGAGATCTCCTCGACCCATGCATAATATATCAGAACTCACCCCATATAAAATCCCCTCCATGAACGGGAGTGTCAACACCAAGGGTACAACAGTCTCGCGCGT
>JAUWVD010000061.1 GCA_030617585.1 Candidatus Methanophagales archaeon | reverse complement strand
CCCACGAGAGTGAGTTAAATACGATTATATCGCCGCTTTCCGCTTTACCATCGCTTCCCGCTGATTCCGTCTCTATTAATTTAGTGTGTACATTAGTGCATCGGTTGGACATCTCTGCGGTGATAAAGCCACGATATTGCTTCACCTCATCGTAGCCACTGTCCATCCCTGTTCCAGGGGCGACATCATGAAATGCAATGTACAACACCATCCGCCAACAGTTTCTCAGTTCATCAAAAGGATAATGTGCATTAAAGAGGTGACCTAGTGTACACCATCGCTCGCAACATAGTAACCAATTCTCATAATCGCAAAGCCCCTGTTTTATCCACATCCTGCTCGAGCAGCAATCCGGAAACACCGCCGAATACTTACCGGAATACATCTCTCCCTTCCTTACTTCCATCTTAAGGTTCTTATCTTCTATTTCCTTCTCTAATGCTTCGAAGAATTCGTGTGGTGTTGCAATCTTCATCTTCGCTACGTTGCCGCTCTTCTTATTCCACGCCTTCACCACCTCTGATGTCTCTGGCTGTGGCAATGTAACTCCACTCCCCGATGGCATCAGGATATGAGAGGTTGCCGCAACTGCCTTAAGTTTCTCATAGCTCTCATCCAGCTTTGTCAAGTCTAACCCAGCTCTATAACCTAAAGGCATCCAGTGAGCTAAAATCCGCGTTCCATCCAAACCTTCCCATAGGAATTCCGTAGGTTCTCTCTTCGCTGACCCTCTTCTGAATGCAACGTACTTGTAGCCGGATTTTTTGTATATCTGTGGAAGCTGGGCATTCAAGCCAAAGCTGTCTGCCTGCCACATCACGGGCACATTCACCCCAAATTTATCCTTTACGTATCTCTTACCATGTAAAATCTCTCTTATCAATGTCTCGCCTTCCGGGAGCATTGTGTCAGCCATTAGATATTCCCCATCAGCAATCTCAATCTTGCCTTCTTTTATGTTCTTTGCAATCTTTGCGAACAATTCCGAAGACCTAGTTTCCATCGCCTCCAGCAGAAAGGTCTGCTCTATCAAGAACTTGTAATCGGTCTTTTCAATAAGCTCTGCAACCTCCCTCAGAATGAGCATCAGATTGATATAAAGATAGTCCTCCTTTGTGAATACCCAGATGGCATCGTAATGTGTGTGCGGAACGAGATAAATAGTATCTTTACTCCCGCCCTCTTTCTTCTCTGTTGTCATAACCCTCACCTCAATATCACACACTCAATATTATAAACTTTTCCACGACTTCGACCCAGCCTTCCGGTCCCTCGCCATCCGCTTTATAAAGATCTGGTAGAGAGATATCAAGCCATGTCCCTTTTTTGTTCTTCACTATTGCTGGCTGATCCACCGCTTTCAACATCGGAATGTCATTCATACTATCTCCAACACCTATGGTCTTTACCGCACCATATTCCTTCTTGAAGAGCTGCGTGAGTATCTTCACAGCATTCCCCTTGTTCGCATTCTTCCCGTGTATGTTGTAGTATCTTCCACCGTGAGTGAAACTAAATCCCTTTTCTCTAATCTTATCAAACAAAATAGCCTCCTTCGCTTTTGGTTCATCAAAGATGAAACTCTCATTATATTCCTTCGCCTTTGCAAGTTCCGCCTTCTCAACACTAAAATTAGCATCTTTTGCTACTTCCTCTGCCGTCATATCACCAAAACCGGTTATCTTGAATCCTGTCTCCTCTCGGATTTCTGTTAATGCTGCCCTTAACACCTTATAAGAAGCACCCAATTCAACGACACAGTAATCGCCCTTAATTTTAGAATCAAAACTAAACGCGAAGTAATTCCTGGGGATGAAAATCGCACCACCATTATCCACAATAAACGGGTCTTCTATTCCCATCTCTTTTCGGTAATATTCGTTCTCGGCCAATGTTTTCGCTGTGCAAAATACGATAGGAATATTTCTCTTCTCCAGAGCTTCCAGCGCGGGAATAGCCGCATCGTAGGAATAGTCGAAGAAGTCAAGCAGGGTTCCGTCAAGATCTGTAAAAAGCACTTTTTTCATGATTTTTACCACACACTTAATCACTCTTTTTATACATTACTTTGTGATTTTTCCACTTATTATGTCTCTTCTACTTCTTTCTCTTCTACTTCTCTCTCTTCTTCACTCTCGATAGTCCCTTGCTCAAATCGCGCAAACGATTCTGCTGTGCCTTCCAGTATCCTCACAAATCTATGCGGGTCTATTTCTCTAATAGAAGGCATTATGACTGTCTTCTTCGGTGTTTCCAATTTCATGATATCGCCCAACTCCTCAAGAACTTTTGACCTCACATAATCATTGCAGAGCTTACAGTGGTAGATCGTGCTGAGCGAGCTAAGCAGCATGTCATCAACATGCTCTTCTCCTTTCTCTTCGTGTATGTGTGGGTTTAACGTTTCGATTTGAAAAATCTCGATTCCCGCACTTGCTGCTTCTGAATGTGCCAGCTCTTCCATTTCCAGACCACATTTTTCAAACAAATAAATGAAGTGATATGGCTCGACCGAATAACCGGTCGAATAGCTCATGATGTCTGCGAGCTTTGTCGTCAGCGCATGCTCGCCCGCATTTCCTGTTATCACTACGCCACTTTCAAATCCCGTGCGGGTCGAGATCAAGAGATTGAGATACCTGTTTGTGGTCTCACTAACCCTGCCCCATTTCTTGAAATATAGTTTATCGTCTACCACCTTAGGCTTATATCGCCAGTGTAGCCGCACCATGCTGTACGGTGACTCAGCCATGCAAAATCCCGCTGCATAATCTATTACGTATTCACGCGCAGAACTCGGGATGTAGTTGTCGGCATCTGTAAATCCGATAAAGTCTTTCCCCAGCGATTTCGCAAGTATCATACCAGCAATCATGCCTTCCGACTTACCATCCCTCACCAATTTATCATTATCAAGAAGATACTCGTATCCTGCCTCATAAAAGGCAAAGCCCAATTCGGGGTCTTTCTGGTGTATGCAGAGAATTTCTTGCTGTGAGAACTCGTGGATGCGAGCTACCAAGTCTTTTTCCATTTTGTATATGTCTTGTGGTTCCCTCTTGCTGTTTGATACCACAATTATAGAGCAGTCAAAGGGAATAGCTCTTAAAACACCGTCCAGCAAATTTATATTCTCATCCTTTACGGGTATGACGAGTGCGAGACGCCTCAGTACATCTTTGATCTTGTCAAAAGAGATGTCTTTTGCACGTGGATTCTCAAAGCCGCCAGAATCAATTTTCAAAACACGCTGCATTTCGTGTATCTTCAGCGAGCCGAATATTTCCGTATGCCTTGGCATCTCAATAAGCATTTTTATCACTCCTGTTTTAATTATTTACATTCATTTTATATATTCCTTTGTTGGCGCTATCACATTTTCTAGTAGAAATCACAAGATGATATAAATAATATCAAAATCGTTTACAAAATAATGGCAAAAGAGAAAAAGTTGATACCAGAATTTTATGAAATCCCTGCGAAGGATATCATGGATAAAAGGATAGGGGATATGCCCTTAATAGAAAAAGATGCAAGCTTGGAATGCGTTTTATCTATCCTAACAGGAAGCGATTATGTCTGGGTTGTTGAGAGCAAAGGAAGCAAAAAGTTGGTAGGAATAATAACAGAACACGATATTTTAGATATCTTTTCTCCGAGAAAAGAAGTTCCATTCTTTGGATTCCCAAGTAAAAAGTCTTTACATTATGAAACTTTTGAAAAAGCCGGGCACCTCATGTCCCGGAATCCAATAAGATGCAGACCCGAGGAAAAAGTGGAAGATGTTTTAAATAAAATGATAGATCACCGGGTGAGAAGAATTCCAGTAGTAGAAAACGGTGAAATAATTGGTGAGATAACACTTCATCATTTGATAAGAAAATTTTACACATTCATAAAAAATTCCAATTGAAAAATACGATTGAGATTACTTATTATGGTAATAGAAAATGTCATTCTATTGGTTGGAATTGCACTCACTTTAGGGTTTGTTGTAGGGAAAATAACTCACCATTTTCGGCTCACAGCAATAGTAGGATATATTGTCGTTGGTATACTATTGGGACCTACATTTCATATTGTAGAATTGAGCTATTATGAGGTCAATATTATAGTTAATTTCACGCTCGGTCTAATCGCTTTTATTATTGGAGGGAGTTTTACGATTGATTTTTTAAAAAGGCTTGGAAAATCAAGCATTGTAATTACAATAATCCAGTCTTTTGCAACCTTTTTAATTATCACCTTAGGAGTTTTTCTTTTTACCCATAATTGGTGTATAGGTTTGCTTTTGGGTTCTATCGGTGTGGCAACTGCACCTGCTGGTACGATAGCTGCTTTACATGATTGTAAAGCGAAAAGAGGTACTTTGAGTAAGATGACCACAGCGATAGTCGGACTGGATGATGGCGTTACAATAATCATCTTCGTAATTGCTATTGCTCTGGTAAAAGTTATATTAGGTGATTCTCTTTTTGTTCCTTCTATAATTATCAGGCCATTGATAGAAATTTTCGGTGCCGTTGCATTGGGAATTGCAATTGGAATAATACTTGCCTATTCCGCAAAAAAGGTGAAAGGAAGAGAAAGCATTCTCGTAATGTCTTTGGCTGGCATTTTAATCTGCGTTGGATTGGCAGAAATCTTCCATTTATCTGCCATATTAGCATGTATGTTTTTGGGAGCGACTTTCATTAATTTAGTTCCGAGGATAGGTAGAACGTTTTTTGAAATCATAGAAAGTATCCTCCCTCCAATCTATATTATATTCTTCATTGTGGCGGGATTAAAACTAAGACCCGATTTATTGATTGAAATGGGTATAATAGGAATAATTTATACAGGATGCCGGATAACCGGAAAAATGGGCGGTACATTCTTTGGTAGTAAATTGGTGAAGGCAGAACCATACATTCAGAAATATTTGGGTCTTGCTTTATTATCTCAAGCGGGAGTAGCAGTTGGTTTAGCAGTTACTGTTGCAGGAGAACTTTCAGCTTATGGAAAAGTTGGTGCAGACCTTGGCGCTATGACAATTACAATAATCGCAGCAACAACGGTCGTTTTTGAAATAATTGGCCCTATGGGTGTTAGATACGCGGTTAATAGAGCAGGAGAGGTGGAGAATGAATAAGGCATAGTAGCATTAAATCCGTGTAAATCCGCGTCATAAATTAAATTTATAGTTAGAAGTTATACTTTATATGCATATACAAAATACAAAAATAAAAATGGTAAGCGTAAATATAGCATTTGCACATCACAAAGGCGGAACAGGTAAGACAACCTCTTGCGTAAACATCTCCGGATTCCTTGCTCTTTCGGCTAAAAAGGTGCTTGTTATTGACCTGGACCCGCAGGCAAATGCGACTTCCGCACTTGGCATTGACAAGAATAATCTGGGTGAATCAATGTATGATGTAATGGTTGGAGATGCTGAGATTGCAGATGCTGTTTTAGAGACAGAGATAGAAAATATCCATCTTGCTCCTGCCACTCTTGACCTTGTTGGCGCGGAATCACACTTATACAGAATGAACAACAGAATATCTATCCTTAAACGCAGTATAGAGGGTATAAGGAAATATTATGACTACATAATGATAGACACGCCGCCAGGTCCTGGTCTTTTTATTATTAACGGTGTTGTAGCATCAGATTACACAATTGTCACGCTTGATCCAGGCGTTTTTGCATTAGAAGGGGTTGAGACATTGAACTTGATTTTTGATGATATTAACGAAAGCAGCGGTGTCAAGATAAATCCGCGGATGGCTATTCTCACAAGATGCAACAAGGCATCGTTATTTTCTATGATTACAGGAAAAAGAGACCCTGTAAAGGAAATTAAGAAGGGCATGAAAGGGTTCTTTGATTCTGTCTATACCGTGCCTTACGGGGTTGAAGTTTATGAGGCGCAATTGAAAGGCGTGCCAATTTCGCATTATAACCCGAAATGTAAGGCTGGCGTTGCGTATAAAAAAATCGCCGAGGTGGTGATGAGATAAGATGCAGGATACATGATGCAATGTAAAAATCTTGTGAAAATCGGTGTAATCTAGTGGTTATAAAATATGAGGGGGAAACGTGAATATGGTAAAGGATAAGATAAGGAAACCGGGTAGGAAGGCTTTGTTTGAGGATGTAGAAGAGAATACGGAAAAGGAGGTGGGTGGAAGAGTAGAGGGGAAAAAAGTTAGCAAAGGAGAAACGGAAGAGGAGTATAGAGAAAGGCAGTTGAGACGTCTGTTAGAGACAATGGACGCTTTTAAGAACGGTGACTTTACAATAAGGCTGCCGAAAGAGAGATATGATATATACGGCGAACTGGCAGACTCATACAACAAAATGGCTGAGATGGTAGGGGGAGTTACAGCAGAGATGAGCCGAGTGGCCAAGGTTGCAGGCACAGAAGGCAAACTAACAGAGCATGCGTCAGTACCTGGTGTTGCAGGTAGTTGGAAAGATGTTGTTGACACCTTAAATGGTTTAATTGATGCGGTCTCCAAATTCACGCTTGAAATGAGGAGAATACTTGACAACATATCCTGGGGCAATTTGACAGAGAAGTTTGCAATACCTGTGGCAGGCGACTTCAAAGTAATGTCTGACACAGTCAATAAAACCGTTGACCGCTTCAATCTAATTGGCGGTGAAGTATCAAGGGTAGCAAGGGAAGTAGGAGTAGAAGGGAAACTTGGTGCGCAGGGAGAAGTGCCGGGTGTTGCCGGTGCCTGGAAGGAGCTGACTGATAATGTGAACACGCTGGCGGCAAACGTGACAGATCAGATGAGAGATATTGCTAAGGTATCCACCGCAATAGCCGATGGCGACCTCACGCAAAAAATCACCGTGGATGTAAAAGG
>JAUWVD010000191.1 GCA_030617585.1 Candidatus Methanophagales archaeon | reverse complement strand
GTATTGTTTACGAAGTTGTTAAGGTATATTTTATTGTTATTAATTGAATGTGAAGAAAAACTATTAATGAGGAAGCCAACACGCCCGTTGTCTGAGCAGAGGTTCTTCGTTATGCTGTTGTTTTTCGAATCTATAAAAAGGTAGATACCATACTCGTTCTTTGAACAGGTGTTATTTGATATTTTATTACTGTGTGAATTTTTGAGGTAAATGCCACACGTGTTGTTTGAGCAATTATTATTAGATATATTGCAGTACTCTGCGAAGTCTAAAGCTATTCCAACACTTTGGTTCAGTGCGTTTTCCACTGTAAACCCGCTTATATTTACTTGACTGGCCATATATATATTTTCAAATTTTGCAATTGGTGGCGACACTACAAATACCGGGTATCCTGGTTTTTTAGCTCGAACAATCGTTGCATCTGATCCATTCTCTGATTGAATTGTCAAACGCTTCCAAACCGCTATATTCTCATGGTACGTTCCATTCCGTACAATTATCGTATCTCCTGCACTCGCGGCATTTATCGCATCTTGTATCTCCGTAAAATCCGCTCTGCCGTCATCATCAACATACCATGTCAACGCAGATGATGCGCCTACGAAGTATAAAAACAAAATCACAGCACAAATAAACAACGCTCTATATTTTCCATCCATCTTTCTTTCTCCCCCATCAGAAAGCACTACTATTTCATTACATGTGTTCAACCAATATAAATCTTTCAGCAGTTTAGCCGGTTTTGGACTCGCGCGAATTAGTTATCCTCTAACCTCGCTCACTCCCGATTTACCATACGCCTTCTGCACCACGATTACATGAACGCTCGGATCGGTTACGCTTAACTGGCTTGGCGTGATCAACAGACATTCAGATTCTTTCATTGACGAGATCATCATCTTATATATCTCTTCTCGATTCCTCGGGTCCATGTGTATATCGAATTCGTCCACCGCTCGGAAAGGAGACCGGAGCAGTTGCTGGATGGCCAAAAGAAACGCCATTATCAAAGATGTCTTCTCACCTCCACTCTGCGTATAATAATCGAACAGGACCGGGGGGGAGCCTTTGAACCCAACAAAGAGTTCTAAACCCGCGTTTTCCAGATCGTCACCCTCGGCATTAACCACCCGTGCTAACCCCGTAGCACTTATACCGGCCAGGATTTGCTTAAATGATACGTTGATAGAATCTAAGAGGTCTGTAATCGCTTTACGCCATATTTTCCTCCTCGATTCGAGTTCCTTAAGACCTTCTCGTTTATTCGATGCGACAATCTCCGATTTCTCTTTCAATTCATCAAACAACTTCGAATAATTAGAATATATCTCTTCCGTCTCTTCCGGTATCTTGCCCAGAGCGTCTATTCTTGCTGCCACCAAATTCAGCTCATTCTCTATTTCGCTCTGTTTCCTTTCCGTATCTATTCGTTCACCCGCTTTCTTCTTCAACGATGCTAAATCCGCCAACTTCTGATTCGCTTTCTCCAGCTCCGATTTTATCGCTTTTATCTCCATTTCTAGCATGCCGCGCTTAAACTTCAGGACCTCTCCCTTTACGCGATAAGTAATATACTCATCCAGGTTAGATTCCAGACTTCGGTCAACGGCTCCGAGTCCACTTTGCACCTTCTTTATTGTTTCTTTTAGTTCTTTCGCCCTTATACCTATATCTTTTTGTCTTTCTTTTAGTTCAGCCGCCTCTTCTTTCTTCCCCAGTTCGCGTAGCATCTGTTCCTTCTCGCGCAGATGGTCTGTTGAAAGTACAAATATCGCCTCTTCTTTCTCTAAATGTAAAAGTTCGTAAAAGTGTTCCTTAGAGTTTATCTTCCACGAGTCTAGTTTTTCACGCCATTGATTTATCTTCTCTCTTGTATCCTCCATCTCCTCTGAGCTAGACAGAAGTGCATATGCCTTCACTTTGAGCCGTTCTTCGAGCTGCTTTGATGCCGCTTCCTGTTTTATTACACGAACCCATATCGCCTCTCTCTTCAGCCATTTTCTTCGCTCCTCCAGCTCGTCCCTCTGCATATACTTCTCATGCATCTCTTTCCAGTAGCCAAGGCTCTCTTCTGCTCTTCCTAGCAATTCGGAAATAGACTCGTCTTCGCTTATGATAGATTCAAGCCGGTTCTTCGCTTCTACCACCTTCTCCCGATAAGAGCCGAAGCCAACAGCATCCTCTAAAAGCTTCAGCTTCTCCTGTGGTGATGTCAAGCAGAATTGTTCCATTGTGTTTTGATGCATTATTATCAACATATTGTTCGGGTCTAGTCCAAAACCCTGGAACAGCCTGGCAACTTCTTCATAGCTCACCTGCTTGTAATCCGCTTCCCACCAGTAATTCCCATCGTTCTTCAGATACCGGGACAGCAGGAATGTATCGGCATCAGAAAAGCTTATTGGTCTCTTTCCGTTCTTCGCTTCGTTATCGAAGACTAAAGTAATCCTTCCGAGTTCCTTTCCCCGTCTTATCAAATCCCTCAGCCGTCTACTCCGTTCGGTATATATCTGACCCAAAGCGACAGAAATAGCCAATAGAATGGATGATTT
>JAUWVD010000194.1 GCA_030617585.1 Candidatus Methanophagales archaeon | reverse complement strand
ATTCAGCAAGAAAAAAGCGGTACTAATAGCGCCTATCATAGTGCTAATTTGGATCTGCTTATCGCTCTTCGATTCCGTTTCAGCAACAATTTTATTCTCTATCCTTTTTGCCGTTTTGCTTACCGGAAAGATTGACAATTTAATCTTTAAGGTGAGTACCATCGCCTTGATTTCCATTCTCTTTCTAACTCAGATGTTAAACCTTCTGTGGATACCTCTGGTCATCCTGATATTAATGGGTGTTGCAGATGAAAAGGGGAATGATTATGTAGACAATCATGCGACACTTAAGCTGGTAGAATTCTTCTTCTCATACCGATTCTGCATGAAGATGGGTGTGCTAAGCTTGTGCATCCTCACCCTTCTTCCCTGGCTATATCTACTTGCCTTTTTAGCTCATGACGGTGCATACGAATCAGTAAGGATGTTAGGTGAAATCTCGCTTGCACATCAAAGGAAGAAAAAATCTGTCACCCTCATTTCTCCTATTGTAAACGAATAACCGGTTTAGACGGTGTGCCATGATACAATTTCTCTATGAAAACCGAAGCATCCTTATCCTCGCCTGATAGTATCATAACATTGTCAAAATTCTTCTTCACCACTTCCACATCCTCCTTTCTCATTAAATAAGAATGGGGATTAATCGTGATTAAGCTTGTGCAATTCCACCTCTTTAACCCATCTATTTGATCTTGTAGTATCTTCTGCACCTCTTCAGGACTGTAATATCTTGAAAAGTTGTCGTATACATCAATAGCAACTATCTTTGGCAAATCCTTTGGATAGCTCTTTATTGTCTTTACAATGCTGCGCTGAAACAATATCTTGTTTAGAGGAACGATTATTCGATGCTCCTCTTCTATCATTTTATATACTCGCTTCTCCGTAAATATATTCTCATATAGGTCAAGTAACATGAAATTCTGTAATTCATCAAAATCTATTAGCAGCTCACCCTGTATCTGTTGGGCTGGGCGTTTAGAAGTAGCATAAATGACGCTATTTCTCGCTCTCAGCCCCTGTTTGATAAAAGAGAGCAGAATCTTATGCTTTGTTTTCGTCTCTTCTGCGATGAGTAAGGTTGAACTCCCTTTTGCTAATCCTCCTCCCATTACCGTATCCATTTCTTCTAACCCCGTTGGCACAATGTCAAGCAAATTACCAACTGTAATATCATAGGGTCCCAGCTCCTTCTTTATCTCTTCTCTTATAAGTTCGTACAGTAGACAAGGTTTGAACGGGAACTTGTCCTCCAGGGATTCAAGATAATATTTGAAAAGTTTAAAGAACTCATCTCTGGAGAACCTCGTCCAGTCCTTTACTCTTATTTCGCCCCTTTCAAACTCGATGCCCGTATATTTTTCATCTCTTCTCTTCAACAGGCTAAAAATATTTTCCTGCTCAGCGAAAGAAACGAAAGTTTCCAGGTGTCCTATCAGCGTATTAACCACTTTTTCGAAGAGTATTGGGTAATACGCATCAACATCAAACGGAGATCGTAAATTTTCCGGTAGCAGTAACACCTTCTCTTTAAGAATCGCCGCAATTTCCTCTTTCGTTTCTTCTATGGTCTTACTCCCAACTTTTTCCATATCCGGTAGATTATACATCTCAAGGAGTATCCAAACGGCTATTTTATGCCTCGTGGGCGCATCCGCATTTTCAAGGTTGAATCTACGTCCCGAAGGATCAAAACTAATTCCTGTTTCTTCTTCCCCTACATAGCTATCTACTGCCGTTTCCCACAAACCCTCAAGATAGTCGGTCCTCAAAAAGTGGCGTGCACGAGAATTTAAAAGACTTGTAATTTCCTCTTCCTCTATTTCTTTGTATTTAGGTTCCCTCCTCAATGTCAGTATAGAAGCTATCACGCATAGCATAACGATGAAGTATCCTATGAAGGAGAGATCACGGAAAGGGAAGCGCTGCATGTAGGTGCTTAAAGAGGAGTAGATAGAGTAGACCAAAAGAAAAGAAATAAAAGTGGCAATGTATGTCAGCGTGCCCCATATTCTATTTCCCCTAATCTTCTCGAAAACGATGTGCGTGACGCGTAAATAGACCCCTAAAGTAACCAAGGAAAAAGCTATGAGGAAGAGGATAATCGGATATGAGACGAGTTCAAAACTAAAAACTGCGAATGTCTTCCCATAAGTGAAAGAAATCCCAAAGAAGAGGAGGAAGAACCATGAGCTGAGGGATACGGTGTATCGAAGGATCTTCAATCCATCGAACGTTGGTTTGATATTCTGGTCTTCGATAATTTTACGCAGATCCAGGGCAAAGAACAGGTAAAATGCGAAAGTGGCAAGTCCAAACAACGCACATAGCATCTTCGTGATGCTTGTTGCATTGTTGTAGGAGAGGAATATCAGGCCAAAGACGTAGAATGTTACGGTTAAGTGGATGTATACACCATATTTCAGGTATACCCAGTATCTCAATTTTATTCTGGTTGAAATGGTTTTTAGATACGTGAAAATCAATATGGCGGCAAGGA
>JAUWVD010000041.1 GCA_030617585.1 Candidatus Methanophagales archaeon | reverse complement strand
TAGTGGGCAATTAGTTATCGTGTTTTGTGCTTACCTGGTTTGCGTCTGCGTGCTTTCGCCTGCTTGTCCAGCCGCACCATGATGGCGAGAGCCAAAAGCGTAAACCCTAATAGGATCATGTAAATCCCAATTAGAAGGCATATGAACTCCAGTCCTTTTATTCCTGGGAGAACGATACCCAGCACGCCAAAGATTAGCGATAAAAATCCGTCCACATAGACTAACCATTTACTACTATCGCCCGCCGGTAGCCGGAAGGCGGATACGAGCTTATAGATACCTCTAATCAGTAGCCAAGCCATGATCAAATAAAGCAGTACAACAAGACTGATTTCCGGCCAAAGGATGGCGAGGAGCGCAATTGCGATACTGCTCACGCCCTTAACGATTAGTATTCCGCGACGCCCTTCATCCGCATGAAACGAGGCAACCACTTCTAATATGCCCCACACAAATACGAATACGCAGAAAAAGATGAGTAACCACCCTATCGTGATCCCAGGCATGATTAAAACGAAAGTACCAAAGAGCAAGGCGAGAATGCCTTCCAGTGTTATTGCCCAGCACTCCTGAGATAAAACAAACCGATCTACCTTCTCGCCCATGACCGCATTGCCTAGTTCGGTTTCTTTACTATTACTATTTTCTTTATGCTTCCCCTTTCCCATCTTCTCTTTTAGCCCAACTAACTATGATACAAAATGCTTTATATTAATCAGTATAAAAGCTTTTCTGTTTTTAACCAATAATATAAAGTTTCTATTTTCAGACGTATAATATAATGACTTGGTAATCAGCTAGTCAAATGGAATCTAGCCATAAATCGTACCCCTATCTCCCATCTCCCGTCTCCCATCTCCCAGATCACTCCTTATGATTCATCAGTATGTCAACTGTTTTTCCCATATCCTTTGTCATCTCTTCTAGTCTACCCGTTTTTATCAGATTTATACCTGCGAGAGCTATAAATATTCCACCTATGGTATTAACAAGTAAATCAGTCATTGTGTCATCAAGACTCCATTGTGCCCCCAGCCCGAAAAGAGCATCTGATGTCCATTCCCCTAATTCCCACACAACTCCGGACGCCATAGTAATAACTACAACGGCAAACGCTATTGCATATATATTCATATAGAGTCCATCCCAGTATTTATCTAAAAGATAAATAGCGATTAATGCCAAGAACGCGATAAGAACCGCAGATACAAAATGAGTGATTATGTCAAAATCGGGAAAGGCATAATAGACGTCAAATACACCGCCCAGGCCGACATGCAAAAACAATGCAAATACGATCAAGAAGTCAATAATCACCGGCAGTTTAAAGTTCCAAACACGTTTGAGTAAAATCGGCACCGAACATATTATAATACCCGAAATACATTCGAGTGTCCATTGCAAATCGTGATTCGATATTGCTACGACCAAGAAAAAAACTATTGCTATTCTCAATACATGAGCTACAAAAGTCCATCGTGATTCTGTCATATTAATTTAGTTGTTAGCTCTTTAATATAATATTATTGTTTACTTTTTATAACCTTTATAGTTGACTTTTTCCCAGAATCTGAACTTCCCCTCAGATTATATGTGCTATCTCTAATTATTTTTTATTTGCAATCTCGAGGGAATCGAAGGATTGAGGGCATACGATGGCTGCAAATATTCGGCTTCCTGTATGGTCAATTTTTTGCTATTTGTGCGTTTATGCCGCTTCAAAACGCGAGAAAACGGGTTATAATTCCTTGAACAACATGAAGTCGGGGCTATGACATTGGGATTTAATAATAGGGTACATCACGAATCCGATGTCACAATTGCGAAAAGAGATTGAGAGCAATTGCAGTGAAAGAGAAGAGCTACTGGTATTTAAACAAATTACCCAGCAGAAAGAATCAATCGTGCAAACTACTCAGCAATTTCCTTCATGATGCTTACTTAGTATGAAAGACAAATGGCTTCTAGGATGTCCATCTTCTCCCTCATCTTCGTGACAAAGCTATTTATGCTTTCGATATGTTTGTTCATGATATTTTTCTTTTGTCGTATTTGCTCAATAAATGGTGGAGAAATTCCAAATCTCAAGCATCAAATTACAAACAAATTCAAATAACTAAATTCAAAACAAACCATGTAAAAAGTCTGTTTTGGATATTATGCTTTTTATATTTGGTGCTTATGATTTAAGATTTTTCATTTATAGTCGAGCAAGTAATAGGTATTTATATACAGGTAGCGTAATAAAGAATGTATAAGATAAGGGCGGTATCGCAATGATTATAGCAAAACAACAGGTTATCGATATGATTGAAGGCCTTCCAGAGAGAATTGATGTTGATGAATTGATGTATCGTCTTTACCTTAGAGAAAAACTCGAGGCGGCAGAGGAAGACGTCCGTGAAGACCGTCTCATTTCTCATGAGGAAGTAGTAAAGGAGACCACCAAGTGGTTCAAATAAAATGGACGAACCGGGCGCTCAACGATTTGCGCGAAATCCACGAGTTTATAGCTAAGGATTCACCTCGATATGCTCAAATACAGATTGAAAAGATTCAAAAAGCAGTTTCAAATCTTGCTGTGTTCCCATCTCTTGGTAGGCAAGTGCCCGAGTTCCCGCACTTACCATATCGTGAGGTCTTAGTTGGAAATTATCGAGTCCTGTACAGAGAAGAAGAGAAACGAGTCCTTGTTATGTCAGTAGTACATGGGCGCCGGTTACTCAAAGAACCTTAATCCTGATATAAACCGCGGTGTAGGGCATGTACTGAGTCAGCAAGACGATTTGTAACTTTCTAATTTCAGATAGTTTCTTTTTATATATATAACGGATGAGACTACATAAGGCTACTATAACAACCATAATGAGTTGCAATCAATACCCTATCTCTTCTAATTATCCCTGAATTGACTTTACACCCCCATCTAAAGCTTTAAATATAGTGTGCGCTTTTGAACACTATATGGCATTTATTCGCGCCCGGAAGCGCAAGACAAAAAAACGGGATCCGAACCTAATAGTGCTTGATAGCTGACAAGCTGGGAAAACGCAAAGGTCTAATAAAAAGTACTAAACTGAAGATTGAGGAGAGGTAATGACAGTAAGGAACTCAATCAAAAAGAGGGCGTTATGCTTTTGTTAGTAGTTAAGAGGGAGAACTTGATAAATCTGAATAGTATATAGGTTCGTGGGGATTAATGGAGGAAAGGCTTGCATATGTTAAAAAAGAGCCTTTAGCTGCTGCTGAGATGGTTTTTGATTGGTCCAACCGTTAATGGTTGTAAAGAATCCAAAACCCAAAACCTTATATGTATATACCCTCGTAAATATCATACTATTAGTCTAATTCGCAGGCGGGGAACTCCCGCAAGCGATAAATAGGAGGTAAGAGACAAAAATATAGAGGTGAAACGGGTATTGGTAAATGGAGTAACTGCAATTTGTGACCATATGATATGGTAAAGAATATAGGAATAGCGAGTTTAGTTTAGTTTGTTTGAGCAAACATCTGGATTTTGCAGGGCGTATCTACGGTAGCAATTCCAGAGGAGGAGGAAAAAAAAAGAAATGAATGAAATGAAAGGGATGGAGCAAGGTATTTTAGCACAGGAGTCGTGGGCATTGGCAGTAGAAGGCGTTATTGCCCTGATCATCGGCTTTATGATCTTATTCTGGCCGCCCGCAGTGGTGTCTATAACAATCGTCGTAGGAGCATTTGCATTTGTATGGGGTATCTTCGCTCTTGTCTCTTCGATAAAAGCGGATAAAGGGCGCCGGTGGGTGCTAATCCTTGAAGGCGTGTGCGGCATCATATTGGGGCTAATCCTCTTGGCATGGCCTGGTAAGAGTACACTAGTAATAATGTGGCTTATCATGATTTGGCTAGTGGTTACCGGTATATTCAGGATAGTCGGAGGTTTCGCGCTACCGAAAGGAGATGCTAGTAAAGGGCTGCTAATAGTGAATGGGTTTTTAGCGCTAATCATTGGTGTGCTGCTACTTGCTCTTCCGTTTTTAACGGCTGCGATTACCATGGCCATTCTAATCGCGTTTTACGCGATTTTCAGTGGCATAACGCTTATTTCACTCGCATTCGTAGCGAAGAGCGTACGGGGACAAATAGCAACATAAAGCATGGGATAACGGTGATCAAAAACAGATAAGGGGGGGTGGGGGTAAGCAAAAATAGATAAATAAACGCCCCTTCTAAACATTTTTTTTTGCATTTCGGTGCTTGAGATTTTTTTTATATACTGCGCTTTTCGCAATCTTATGAACGTGCAATCAAAACGCTACCCTTTCGAGTTAGGGTAAATTTTGACCCCTATATACCCCATCTCACACTCATCTTATATTATAGTATTGCCCATTTTATTTCTTCTTCACTTGCGGCATGAATACGCCAGACCTTCATTCCTGTATGACTAACACGAACCATAGTACCTCTTCGCTTACTCTGAGTGTCGAAAACCGGATGGCGAAGAAAACGACGTATGAAACTTGCTGTCTCATACTGCCCCACTGCCAGACAAGCCACACAATAGCCTGCGTGACATAGTTGATAGTCATAGAAGTCTAAATCATGAGTGAAAAAGGAAGGCATGCGAAGCTGATGTAAAAGAGGAATAATTTCATACGCTAACCTGCCCCAGCGTCAAATCTTCAGCATGGGCCACCAGAACCTCACGAGCTAAAAGAACAGCTTCTGTAATCGCTTCTTTATTCTGAAAAAGATCCCTTCTCTCTTTCTTCATACTCTATGTATGCATTACAAACAACTGTTACAGCTCATAGCGCAGCCGAAAAGAGACGTGAAATAGACTCTTTTATCCTTATCTTGGTGGACCGCTCGGCGTACAGTTGTTTCGTAATTTCCGTACTCTGGTTGATGTCATTCTCAAATGCGGCCTTCAGCACCGCGGCTATTTCACGATCGTAAATGAATGCGTTTGTCTCAAAGTTCAGCCTGAAACTTCTTACGTCTCAGTTTGCCGTGCCGACAGAGCTTGCAAGTCCGTCCACAACAACGGTTTTGCTATGGATAAACCCGTTGTCATAGGTATATGCCCTGGCCCCAGCATCCAGTAGCTCGCCAACATTTGCATAACTTGCCCAGTATACAAGCGGATGATCTGGTTTGCAGGGTATCATGACCCGTACGTCAACACCGGTAAGAGCGGCAATTTTCAGTGCTTCCATCACACTCTCATCAAGCACAAAATAAGGAGATTGGATGTATATAGTTTCCGTAGCAGAATTAATCAGTGCAATAAAACCCTTTTTTATCGGCTCCCACTGAGTATCCGGGCCACAGGAAACGATCTGCACGGCAGCATCGCCGGTAACTTCCTCTTGTTCTGGGAAATATTTGGTTTCGAAGTCCAGAACTTCCTTTGCTACGAAGCTCCAGTCCTGGAAGAACCGAATCTGCAGCATATCGACTGCATAACCGTTAAGTTTCAGGTGTGTGTCGCGCCAATAGCCCAGCGGCCCTTTGCCCAGATATTCATCGCCGATGTTGAATCCACCCACGAATCCGGTAGTTCCGTCAATGACCACAATTTTACGGTGGTCTCTATAATTCTTCTTATAGTTTACACGTATATTTAGTAGTGGGATCTTACGCTCAAAAAAGCCTGCTACCTGTCCGCCTGCGTCTGTGAGTTCTTTAAAGAAGTTCCGTGGTAGTCTCGCACAGCCTAAGCCATCATAGATCAAACGCACTTCTACGCCCTCTTTCGCCTTCTCAGCCAGTGCGGCAACGATTTTATGGCCAAGATCGTCATTCCTTATTATGTAGTACTCAATGTGGATATGCTGTGTGGCGTTTTTTATCGCGTCCTGCAGTGCGTTGAACTTATCATTACCATCGGTATACACATGGATCTGATTGTTCTCAGTCAGTAGCGCCATATCATTGACAAGCAGCATGTGAGCCATGGCAAGGTATTTATCCAACTCCTCATCAGAAGGACGGGCTTTATATTCCCGTAACTCTTCCAACTGCTCTTTGAATAGAGATTTAGCCTCTTTATCGAGTTCTGCTTTGACTTTGAACATTTTTTCGCGGTGGAACGTCTGTCCGAAGATCAGGTATAGAATAAACCCTAATACCGGTATGAAAAATAACACTGCCAGCCACGCGAGGGTTGCCGATGGATTCTTTCGTTCAAAAAAGACAAGGCTAATCGCGAAAAGAAGGTTTATCAGTATTATAGTCACTAATATACCTTCGGATATCAGATATTCTAACAGCATTTTTCATATCACCCCTTGTTTCCCGTGTAACATGACTATATATAAACCTTTCTTCTTTCTCACCTGGGCTAGATATATAGCTAGCGACTATATTTATTAGGTAGTATTGCCATATGTGTCATATGCGTCATATCGAAGGAGGCATGAAGCAGCGGGCATCGGAAGAAGAGGGGGAAAGATGAATAAAGTTAGTTTTTCGGCACAAAAGCAGGATGAAAGTCCCAGGATAGTGCTTACCGCAGATGAGACGATTATGGACAAGCTGAATATTGATTATGTCCATTTGGGAGAAGGAGAACTTAGTGTGCCCGCGATGTTTAAAGCTATACTGGCGGGCGAGAAACTGCCGAGGATAATAAAGGGGGGAGTGCCAAGCATCGATGAGATACCTAACATTCGGGCTGCTACCATTCATGGCCTGGTTGAGATAAGTAGGGGCTGTGGGCGAGGCTGCGCTTTCTGCACGCCAAATATATAACTAATGCGTTGCGGAAATATGTGGGGCAGATGAAAAGGGGTGAGTCCCCTACTGAGCGAACAGAAGTAAGTAAATGGCTCAATCCTGTCATACCAGACCTAAAAAATTTCGGGATGGACGAGGTGAGGTGAAAAGATAAGAGATGATAAATCGGCGCACATTTTTGGTAAAGCAGGCTATTTCGGGCGTGTACACGTATTATAGAACAAACCGAAAAGTTAAGAAGGAGACCCCATAAACGTATGGATGTCTGCGCCAAGACCGCTCAGAATCATACCCGTGCCAATAGCAGCTAAGAATAGACCCATCAAACGCGTTATCACGTTGAGACCGTTTTGCCCCAAGTGCTCGACGATCTCTTCGGATCCCCGAAAGCAGAGATACGTAATCCCGCAGATCACCCCAAAAGCCAGCAGAGAGAGGATAACATGTATCAGTTCAAAACCGGCGGCATAACCCATTGCCACTGCAATAGTGCCCGGACCTGCTAATAGGGGAATTCCTAATGGTGAAATTGCAACATTGAGTCGCGCTTTACGGCTTGATTCTATATCTTCAGCATTTGGTGTGTGGACTTTAGAACCTGACCCCTGCAACATATGATAGCCAATTATAAAGATGATAATCCCGCCGGTAATCTGCAGCGCCGGCTGAGTGATGCCAAATAGCTTAAATATGAAATTACCGGCAAAGCTTAAAACGGCAATAAGCACAAATGCAAACAGAAGACTATTTCGGGCAACTGCTTTCTTTGTTGCTACATCATCTCCTTGGGTCAAACTAATGAAAACGGGGGTATTTGCGATTGGATTCATAATGGCAAAATATCCACCCAAACAAGTACAAAGAAATCCGACCAACGTTGTTGTATCCATATTACTTTACTGCGCGCCCCATATGCTAAGCTCGTCATGAGTTTCCGGGCGTGCCACGTCCATGCCCCTCATGAGTCGCCACATTAATATTGATTGAGTTTTCTATATATAAAGGTTATATAATTTAGAAGTGTATGTAATCTTGAGGTTAGCTAAAAACTCACTTTTTTTTACTCCTTCTTGCCTCAAATCTCCTTTCACGTCGTTCAACACGCCCTTCCATCACTTTATTAAGAAAAGCCAAAAAAATGCCTACTCCTGAGATTACGAATATCACGGTAACTAATTTACCTACTGGCGTTGTTGGTGTTAGATCACCATAACCTACCGTTGCTAATGTGGTGATAGTGAAATATAATGAATCTATCCAACTCCATTTTTCTAGTAGATGGAATACGACAGTACCAACAGTAACCACCGTAATTGCAAGAGAAAGTAATATATAATAGTCAAGATCTTTATTATCTGGTAATTTCGTTTTTATATCAGTCATTGCCCATATCCTTCCGCTCTTCTTTGATTACAAAGTAATAGATAATATGACAACCGTTTGTATTATCTCTTTACATACATAAAGCTTTCTTTTCTACATTGCCGATTCCGACACGGAATTACACAGATTTTCACGAGAAAAAGAATAGGCATTATTGACATAGTTTTAGCACGTCATTAGCTACTTTAGCCCACAATATTTCTAATCTCTTGTGTCAATCTTGTAAAATCTCGCGGTTTTTTTATGTAGCTGTATAAATACAAAATAACCGAAAACCGTTATATAGTATCATCCTTTCTTTTTGTTGCAGATCATAGAAAAACAGTAAGACAAAACAAAGAGAATGAGAGATGAGAAAAGGCAAAAGTGCAGC
>JAUWVD010000036.1 GCA_030617585.1 Candidatus Methanophagales archaeon | reverse complement strand
TGAGATGTAATTTGGGCCTGCATCAGGGGCAATAAGGAATAAGTTTGTTACCACTGTAAATGTTAGGCCAATACCAGGAATAACAACCAGCCTATTTCTACTTACAGATAAACTAGGATTAACGAAGTTAACAGTTATCCTTTTGCCGCCACCGGAAACAGTATAGGCTCCTTGAACCAATGGAGGATCTTTTTCGTCCCTATCGTCATAATCAGTAGAATCAAATGGTCCAATAAAGTTGATGATTACATTATCCTTTTTAGCATCTGAAGTATCTTTGGAAGCTTCTCTTATAGTTACCTCAGTACTACCATAATTTATTAATGACCCGTTATCATCGACAAATCTCAGATTTGTCTCGCCGATGATGGCAAAACTGTTATTCTCAATAGCTCGCCCCACGGCAGGGCTGACACCAGCATGAGCAGGCAGAATAAGAAGCGAGATAATAATGATCGTCAGCACAGGCAATAGAAATGTACCTAAAATCTTCTTCCACTCTATCATTTTTATCCCCCACCGTTACACTAATAACTATATAGGGGCATAACATATATTTAAATGTGTTGCAGATACATGTATACCATAGAAGAGAAGAGAAATGAAATCGCGATTGAGCATTGTTGCGGTAGTATTCGTAGCCGTTATAGTTATAGTATTCCTGGCGGCAGTGGTAATGCCAGTTGTAGCGGCGGAGATAACCCGTATTTCTAATATAGACGATTCGTATATAGGTAAAGAGGTAACAGTCTCCGGTGTTATTGTAACTTTATCCAACAATATTCCGGAGACCGGGACTATCCAGACATATGATCCCGGCGGCATAAGTGTACTAAAGGTAGATGATGGATCGGGCACTTTACTCGTCAGTAGCGACCCGCGGCTTTTAGGAGCTGTGTATGAAGATATGTGGGTCATGGCAACAGGGCTATATGCCGGCGAGGGTATAATCTATGCGGATATGGTGGGCGAGGATATAGCGCGTCTGTACATCATTGACATAACGGTAAAAGCGCTCCAGGAATTCCAGGAGTATTATTATGATGACCCGGTACGTATAAGAGGGAATATAACACGAATAGAACAAACGGCAGGAAAGACCAAGTTGGTAATTGATGACCATACCGGTGAGATGGCCGTAACATATAATGCGGAGATAGCTGATATAATGATAGGCGATACAGTAATAGTAGAGGGCAAATGTTACCGGAACATGATAGGAGCAACGGCAGTTACGGTACAGAGACCCGAGCCTGAAGCGACGCCCAGTCCAACACCAATACCGTCCGTTACACCAACGCCAACGCTGCCACATACACCAACGCCAATGGCTGCAGGAGGCAAAGGTGCGCTGCCGCCATACCTCATAGTGATAATCATAGCTGCCGTGGCAGTGGCGGGCGTACTGATAGGATTTAAGGTAAAAGAAAGGCTCATGCGCAAGCAAGAGTGATATAAGACGGGTTTTTAGGGCTATATGGCTACAGAAAGGGATCTAGTGGGCAGAGGAAGGAAGAGAAAAACAAAAGCGACACGGGATGAGCTGAAGCGGATAGAAAAAGCATTTGAGACACAAGAGAAGATAGTAGCGATGAAGAGTGAGAGCATAGAACAAGCGAGGCTACAAACGACCCACGGGGTATTAGAACAAGCAATATCCGATGAAGATAGGGCTATTGCGATCTTAGAGCGGATACAAGTAGATAAAGAGCGTGCAGAAGCGGAGCTTAAAGCGGCTGAATTTAAAGAGGCGGAGCTTAAAGCGGCTGAACTGAGAATGGCCGATATAAAACCCGTGGAGGATCAGGATGATGATGTTGCTGTAGAGACGTCGTTATCAGAGATGGAGCTCCCTGAGTTTAAGCTAGAGGGAGAAGAGGATGAGCTATTTCTGGAACGATATTATGTTAATGAGCCTTATGCATATGTTACGATAACAGCAACCATACCGCCAGTATACAAAGTTTCCGAGGTGAAACTGTCGAGAGGAGAGGGGGTGCTACTGGAGGAGATAAAAACGCACCTTTATGAATCGTTAAACGTGAATAGTGAAGAAATCGAGGACCCGAAAGTGTTTCTAAGGGGAAAGGCGAAAGAGATAATAAAAGTAATCTTAAAAAGAAGCCTGGGTTCTAAGAGTTTGAATAAGCTGATGTATTACATAACGCGTGATTTTATTGATTATGGTAAGTTAGACCCAGTTATAAGGGATACAATGACAGAAGACATCTCCGTTGATGGACCTGAAATACCAATGTATATATATCACCGGCATCACGGCTCTATAAGGTCAAACGTAATGTTTAATCAGCAGGAATTGGATGCGCTTGTTTATAAACTGGCGCAGCGAGCAGGGCGACACATTTCGCTCTCGAAACCGCTACTAAGTGCCTCGCTCCCTAACAAGGACAGAATAGAATTAAGCATAGGAAGCGAAGTTACCACGAAAGGGTCAACGGTTACAATTCGGCGCTTTAAAGACGTTCCTATTACGCCGGTTGGGCTGGTTAATTATGGCACGTTCTCCGTGGAAATGATGGCGTATCTCTGGATGGCGGTAGAAAATGGTTTTAACATTCTTGTATCGGGCGCTACGGCATCGGGCAAGACAACAACATTAAACGCGCTCTCTATGTTCATACCACCGGAGAGTAAAATAGTCTCAATAGAAGACACGAGAGAGATAAATCTAATGCACGAGAATTGGATTCCGGGAGTTACAAGAGAGACAGAAGGTGCGCATGGCACAATAGAGATGTTCGACCTTCTACGTTCTGCGCTCAGGCAACGGCCGGAATACATACTGGTAGGCGAAGTGAGAGGAAGGGAAGCGTATACCCTTTTTCAAGCGATGGCGACCGGGCACATAACGTTATCTACGGTTCACGCGGATTCCGCAGATGCAGTAGTAAGGCGGTTGACAAAGCCGCCTATTGATGTACCCCTGATGCTGCTGGATAGTCTGGACATAATAACGATCCAGCGTATGGTGAAAATAGCGGATAAGGGAGTGAGGCGATGCGTGCAGGTAATAGAGATAACGGGTATTGATTTTGATGCCGAACTGCTAAAGACGAACGAACTATTCAATTGGCGCCCGGATACTTTTGTGTTCACGGGCGAATCGAAGATATTTGAAGATATAATGGCTACATTAAATATGAGCGAGGAAGAACTAGCAGAGGAGTTTGCACGCAGAGTACGGATTATCGAATGGATGAAGATGAAGGGCTTGGATGACTTTGAATCACTTACAGGGATCCTATTTGAGTATAATACAGATCCAGGGACGGTAGAAAAGAGGATGATGATGGATGAAGGAATTGAACATAAAGGTTGATGAGATAGCATACAACCTATTTGGAAGTTATTTCACGGGCAGGCGCGCGAAATTCTCGTCATTACGTGAGAACATAATGAAAGCGAGGCTAAACGTGCCCGTGGAGCTGTGGTTATCGCGAGCTGTTTTTTATTCGCTCTTAGGGATGATTTTTGCACTTGCGATATGTCTCAGTCTGAGGGCTTTTATGCTAATGCTAACTAACACCTCTTTTGGGTTAATAGACGTTATTCTGATACCCATGATATTAGTAATCACGTTAATAGCAGTTTTTGGAGGCTTTTATGTCTACCCGGGAGTAGAAGCAGGGTCGAGGAGCGGGCGGATAGATAAGCTCCTTCCTTATGCTATTGAGTATGTATTTGCAATGGCGTCCGTAGGCGTAATCCCCTATGAGATATTCAAGAAGCTGTCGAATGCGGAAGAGAACTACGGCGAGGTGAGTATAGAGGCGAGGCATATAGTGCGTGATGTGGAATTGCTTGGATTTGATTTTATAACCGCATTAAGGAACTTAGCTGCGGTAACGCCATCGCAAAAGATGAAGGTCTTTTTACAGGGTGCGATTACTACCACCGTTTCCGGTGGTGAGCTGGACACCTACTTTATAAGTACAGCAGAGGAGTACCTGGAAGAGCGAAGGCGGAACTACGCGGATATTATCTCACTGCTGGGAATACTGGCCGAGCTTTATGTTACCGGTCTGGTTGCCGCACCGATACTGATGTTAGTAATGCTGTCAGTAATGTTCTTCTTAGGTTCAGGCGATATTTTAATACTTGCTCTTATCGTATATGTGCTTATTCCTTTTGGGTCTGCGGGCTTTATTCTTTTGGTTGGTCTGTGGTCGTGGTAGAAATGATAGATAAGGATCCGATAGTGGAAGAGCTGGAAAGGATAAGGGGTAGGAGTACTTTCGCCCGATTCGTCCAGGAGCCGAAAGAGGTAATCAGGGAGAATCCAATAAGAATAGGATACATATCGGGTGCAATTGCCGCAGTACTCATGGTCCTTATATATATCTTCAATGTAGAGTTTGTAGCAGCGTATGACGCATATATATTAGCAGGTATTACTGCGTTTATTCTGCCGGCATATTACATACATGTAGAGGCTAATAGGATAAAGAAGGCGGAAGAGACGTTTCCTGAGTTGCTTCGTGATCTTGCACAGGCGAAGAAAGCGGGTCTATCGCTCGTAGATGCCTTTACACTTACTTCAGAAGTGGATTATGGGGTGCTAACCGAAACGATGCGGACTATAGCCACTCAGCTAACCTGGGGTGTTTCTTTCGACCAGGCAATGGGGTTACTGGCAAAGCGATTCCCAACACCGATGATAAAACGTTCGGTAAATATGGTTATCGAGGGGTATAGGGTGGGAGGGGACGTAGCATTGGTGCTAAAAGTTGCGGCAGATGATGCACTGGAGTTGAAGACGCTGGAGTTGAAACGAGTAGGCGAGCTGGCACCGTATATAATAATTAGCTACCTCACATTCTTTGTCTTCTTAGGCGTTTTGGCGGTGCTCAACAACTGGCTTATTCCTATGATGACTCTCTCCGGTGAAGCAATGGTGGGGATGGGAAGTATGGGCGAGGCAGTAATTCAGAAGGTAGACGTAGAGACGCCGCAGATGATATTCTTTCATTGTGCTATTATTGAGGGTATATGCGCTGGCTTAGTAGCAGGGAAGTTAGGTGACGGTAAGATTACGGCAGGGATAAAGCACGCATTGATTTTATCATTGTCCGCTTTTGCATGTTTTCTGTTTTTGGAACTTTCGGCTGCCTAAAACCCTTTTTCTAAAGAAAAGTTAGAGGCTTTACCGAAAAAGGCTTACGCTATTTTTGCTACGCAAAAAATATGAAAGATTACAGCGATATAATGACGTCAACGCAAACATCAACGCCGCGATCAAGGCCAATACCACCAGTTGCTCCACGACCAACTCTAAGACAATGACAAATTATGACGATATATTTTTAACAGAAGAAACCCCTATCTTTGGTATAAGAAAAATATAAAAATTGTGTTAGACAGCTTCATATAATGGCATTCATAGGACGAATGAGACAGAGCGAGAGAGAAGTTAGGAGAATAGAAAAATCTGAAATACTACAAGAGAAGATAGTAGAGAAGAAGGAAGCCTATATGGAAAAGGTTAGCCAAAAAGGCGATTCTGATAGATTAATAAAGGCCGAAGTGGAAGTAAATAAGGCAATTGCTGTTTTAGAGCGGATAAAAGCAGATAAAACACGTGCAGAAGTTCGAGATCAAATCTTTGCTATTGTTGAACAGAACCAACCAGTGGAAATATCAGAACTAGTAAAGGCGCTCAACTTACCGGCTGAGAGTATAGAAGAGCATATAAAAGTCTTAGACGTGGCAAAGGATGAAGATGGGAAATTATACAGCGTCAAGGTTAAACCAGCCGGACTGAAATCAGAAGCTATACTAACGAGTCTGAAGGCTAAAATAAGCGAAATATGTCATGGTCTAAAAACAAAAACGCAAAAATATCAGGGCGAGGAGGTTGTGATAGAGAAATGGAATGAAATACACGCGATAAATCCGAAATTGAGGCAGGATGAGTTAAAAGAAATCTATATTATTCTATATCCGGAAGAGGAAGAGGATATAGCGCGGTATTTGGAGAAATTTAAAGATGAGGCTAAGGTAGAAGAAGGAGCTAAGGCTGATGTGGCAGCTAAACCAGAAGAAGGGGCTAAGACAGATGTGGCAGCTAAAACAGTAGATACGCACTTGAGTGTAGAAACGTTTTTGATAGGCTTGAAAGAATTTGCAAAAGCAGAAGATGAACGCTGGATTGAACCGGGAATGTCTTTTTTGGTAGCGATAAGCTCAGTTATATGCTACCTTTGCTCTCATTCCGCACACTTCATGGCACTACCACCACCGAGCACAGGTGTAGGCTGGTATTATTGGGATATAATCCGATTTGAGTGGTATCAGAGTGCATTTTTGTCGCTATTGATATTTGCAATTTTAGGCGGTCTTTTATTGATAAGATACAAAAAGATAGGCGTGTCTATTTTAATATTAGGTGCGGTACTGCAATTTCTAGCTAGTCCGGTCTACATCACATGTTCTCAACCCACATCTTTCTATTGGTTATCTTCGCCAACTCTTTCTCTTAGCATATTAGCATTAATGCCACTAATTCTTGCCTCTTGCTTAGTTCTGATAAGCATAATCGCATGGATAAGAAAACCAATACCGAAGGAAAGAGTGGAAGAACTAAAAAAGAAGCTGAAATGGAAGAAAGAAAGTTGAATAAATGGAAATAAAACACGAAAAAATATAAAGGTTTAGTTTCATCTGTTTATCATAGCTATACATTTTCGGATTGAACAATGAAACAGTTAAACAAAAAGGGCGTCATCGGAATAATCGTGATAACAGCGCTATTAGTGTTGACATATACTTTAGCTCAGGCATCGGTGGTGCCATTTTGGGATAAGGGTGTAGAGGCCGAGCATATAGACGTTGTTTATGGCGACATGATGTCCCTGAGCTCAAATATAGAAGCGGCCGCACAGCGTGGCACTTCTGTGTCAAGCATTGTACGCCTTGGTGTTCAATATCCCAATAGGATTTTATTCTTTAACCCTGCTCCCGGAGCAGTGGGCAGCATAACGGTAGAGGAGGTAGGGATTACGGGCAGTTATACCGCTTCCGGAGTTAGTACTCACCCAATAAACTATAATTCGAGCAGAATAGTATATGATTTGAATGGCATGATTCATAGCCCCAAGCTCGTCTATGAGCATGGCATCATCATATGGGATTGGGGGGATGGCCGTATTGTAACGGTAAATAGTCAGTCGCTGATCAATGAAGATACTGGCAATGTTCATATACCTGTGGTGAATGCAAGTCCGGGCACAACATCCGGACAGGCGGCAAAAAAGTTCGATATATCTCCCTATAGCACTACATCAGACCGTATAGGGGTCGAATCGGTTACTATAACTCTGGATACAGACTATCCCGATGTATGGTCGAATCTTCTCAAAGATTATATTAACGCGGGTATGGTATCGGTCTCTAATCAGACAAAAACGATATACATTAGCAGTTCGGGTTTTCCGTATATCTCGTTACCAGATCAACCATCTCCAGGTGCTCTATCTTCGGGTATCCTATCGTTTAACCATGAACTGCCGCCGGGTGCTGTAATATCAATTCCGCCGGTTGCCTCGCAGGATGCGATAACGGTGGTTGAAAACAACGCAACGTCAACACTAACAGTAACGCCAACATCTGATTATGATAGACCTCTTGTTATTAGTGGTGGCGGTATAAGTAGTAGTAGTAGTGGTAGTAGTAGTGGAGGAGGAGGTGGTGGTGGAAGTAGTAGTAGTAGTAGTAGTAGTAGCGGTGGCATAGTCGATGAACTACCAACTGTCAGTACAGAAAATGCGACCTACGTCTCTGTTACAACAGCGACATTGAATATGGGTTTCGATTTTAATGATTATGACACGGTCCATCTGCAGTTCAAGTATAAAGCGAAAGGCGCAAGTGCTTGGGACAAGACCGATTTGGTATTGCAAAGTGGTTTGGGCGCTCATCGGTACACGGAACAAATAGCCAATTTATCCGCAAACATGACCTATTGTTTCATGGCTATACTCCGTTATGATAGTACGGAACTTAACGGCACCGAGTTCAACTTCACAACAAGCAGAGAACGGATACCGGCGACCGTTTGTACGGGAAATGCGACAAACGTATCTACGACAACAGCGACACTGAATATGGGTTTTGAGTTCCATGATTATACTCCGGTCAGTGTGCAGTTCCGGTATAAGGTAGAGGGAGCGAGTGCTTGGTACGATACAGGTTGGGAAGCGCGAAATGGTTTGGGCGCAGATACGTACGCGGAACAAATAACCGATTTATCTGCAAACACGACCTATTATTTCATGGCGCAGCTTCGCTATGATGATACGGAACTTAACGGTACCGTGCACACCTTTACTACGTGCAGAGAACTGATACCGCCAACAGTCGAGACGGGAAATGCAACAAACGTCTCTGTGGCAACCACGACAGGGAATATGGGTTTTGAGTCCCATGATTATGCGCCCGTGAAGGTGCAGCAGAGGTATAATGTGGAAGGAGCGACAAAGGCTACCTATTATTCTATGGCTACGCCGGAAAAAGCAACATGCGTCTCGGCTGCAAACGTGACACTGGATATGGTTTTTGAGTTCCATGATTATAGCTCTGTTCAGGTTCAGTTCAGGTATAAAGCAGAAGGCGCGACTGAATGGACGGATACCGGCTGGGTCACGCGAGAAGGTTCTGGCGCAGATACGTACGCGGAACAAATAACCGATTTAGCCCATAAGACGACCTATTATTACATGGCTTTGCTTTTATATGATGGCATGGCAGTTAACGGCACCGTGCATACCTTTACTACGTGCAGAGAACGGATACCGGCGACCGTTTGTACGGGAAATGCGACAAACGTATCTATGACAACAGCGACACTGAATATGGGTTTTGAGTTCCATGATTATGCGCCCGTCAATGTCCAATTCAGGTATAAAGCAGAGGGTGCGATCGGATGGACGGATACCGGCTGGGTCACGCGAGAAGGTTCGGGCGCAGCTACGT
>JAUWVD010000183.1 GCA_030617585.1 Candidatus Methanophagales archaeon | reverse complement strand
GATGGAATTTTATCTCTGCCTGTATTGGCAGCGGGATGGGCAATCACAATTGCGTTGATAGCAGTAGCGCTCTGGTGGAGCAAAAAGAAGGGCAATATAGATGAGGAAATCCCAAGGTTATCTGTGATGACAGCGGCATTTTTTGTCGCTTCGCTCATCCATATACCCGTAGGACCAACAAGTGCGCATTTTATACTCAATGGCCTGGTGGGTGTAACACTTGGGATACTTGCCCTTCCCGCGATTTTTATCGGCGTTGTTCTCCAGGCGGTTCTTTTTCAGCATGGAGGGATAACAACTATCGGGATAAACACAGTAAACATGGGCATCCCGGCATTGATTGCCTTTTGTATATTCAAGTGGGGGAATAAGATGGGTAGGTTGTTAACGAGAAAGGATTTATCAGCCGGTATATTTGGCGCTCTCGCAGGCGGAGTGGCGATTTTTCTGGCCGTTATTTTCACCGCGTTTTCGCTCATTCTATCAGGTAAAGAGGCTTTTTCGGCCGTTGCTATTGCACTTACCGTCGCGCACATACCCATAATTGTGATAGAGGCGATAGTAACAGGATCTATCGTCGTTTTTCTGCTGAGAGTTAAACCAGAGCTAATAGGTGGTTTAGGTGGTGATGAGAAATGAAATGGGAACAGATGATTAGTATTTTTGTAGTACTCCTAGTGCTATTATCCTGTTTAAGCATAAGTGTGGTGAGTGCACATCGCATGCATGTGGTTCATAAGATGAGTGAACTAGAGATAGAAGCGTACTTTGCAGGTGGTGCTCCATGTCGAGATGCCGAAGTGACGATATACGACAATGAAGGGCATTTGTATATGGAAGGCGTGACAGACGATGAGGGTAAGTTCGGTTTCCCGCCAAAGATTGGTATGAATGAATATATAGTTGTCGTTAATGCAACACACATGCCAGGTCATAGAGGCGAAACAACGATAAACTTGAGTCAAAACGTTGCAGAAGCCGGTAGAACGGGCGCAGAACTGCCGTTATATTCACGGATTATAGCAGGATTTGGGTATTTAATAGGCATTGCAGGCGTTGCAATGGCATATATGGGCTGGAAGCAGAAGAAGAAATACGGACGAGGGGATAAAGAGCAGTAATGGTAGAATATCCCGAGATTGACAGGTATTCATCGCTCGATTCGCCGATGCATCGGTTTGACCCGAGGGCGAAGCTAATTGCGTTTCTGGTCCTTATTTTCTCTATCGTGCTACTACCCAACCTGAAAGTGGCGCTTATCGGATTGCTTGCTTCTATTCTCTTTCTTATCGCATCAAAACTACCTCTTCGGTTTGCTCTGCAGCATATTAAATGGGTTTTTTTATTCGTTGTTCCTTTTATCGTCATCATGCCCTTTACAGTGGGGGGAACAGAAATATTCAGCTTCTATGGATTAACGATGACATACGAAGGTCTAGAATACGGTATTTTAGTAGCTGTAAGGGCTATTTCTGCCGTTATACTTGTCTTACCGATGATTGCAACTACGAGGTTCGACATAACAATAAAGGCACTGGCTAAACTAAAAATGCCCAATATGCTTGTTCAAATGTTCATGTTCACGTATCGGTACATCTTTGTCTTTGTGGTCGAATTTCAAAGGACATGGCGAGCGATGGCTGCGAGAGGGTTCAAAATAAAAACGAACATATACGCGCTCAAGACGATAGGGAAAGCGCTGGGCACGCTTTTTGTACGGAGTTATGAACGTGGAGAGAGGGTGTATCAGGCATTGCGGTCTCGCGGCTATACCGGAAGTCCAAAAACGCTGGTTGCGTTTAAGATGCATGCACTGGACTATATATTGGCAGGTACTATTATAGGGTTTGCGGTTTCCCTGCATGTGGTTCCTTTGTATCTCTATGGCTAATCTAAAAACCCACAAGATTACATAAGATCAACACAAACCTTTTTGCAAGCAAAAAGCTTTACAAAAGAAAGTTTTTAAGATAAGAAGAAGTAATAGAAATAGAGTATTTATGAATGACGAAATAGAATGAAAAGAGAAGCGGTAACTGTAAGGAACTTAAGTTATAGTTATCCTGACGGTACAAAAGCGCTCGAAGAAGTGAATCTGGAAGTGTATGAGGGGGAGCGGATTGCGCTAGTGGGGCCGAACGGAGCAGGAAAGACGACATTTATGCTGCATCTTAATGGTACTCTGCGCGGCACCGAAGGGCAGATAGAAATATTCGGTAAGAATCTGGAGAAGCTGAAAAGAGAAGAGATAGTAAAGGAAGTAGGACTGGTTTTTCAAGACCCAGATGATCAACTGTTCATGCCCACCCTCTTCGATGACATCGCTTTTGGACCGATAAATCTGGGGCTAAAAGAAGAGGAGGTACGGGAAAGAGTGGAAAATGCTATTTCGTCGCTTGGGCTTTCAGGCTATGAAGATCGGTCACCTCACCATCTCAGTTTCGGCGAGAAGAAGAAGGCGTCATTGGCTGCTGTTATGGCTATGGAGCCGAAGATACTGGTGCTTGATGAGCCTACAGCGAATCTTGATCCGAGGAGCAGGACGGAATTGATAGGGATAATAAATGAATTGAACGAACGAGAAGGAATTACAATGGTGATAGCAACGCATGACGTAAATGCTATTCCGGAACTCGCAGACCGTATATACGCGCTGAACCGTACGATAATAGAAACGGGCACGCCACGAAAGATATTCTTCGATCGTACGTTACTAAAGCAGAACAATCTGGATGTTCCGGATGTATTTAAACTGTTTGAGGTGCTGAGGTGTTTTGGGTTCAATTGCGAAAAACTGCCATTATCTCTTGATGAGGCTATATCAGGATTAACAACGGTGATAGAGACCG
>JAUWVD010000099.1 GCA_030617585.1 Candidatus Methanophagales archaeon | reverse complement strand
CAGCTCCCTGAAGGTCTCAAGACAGTGGCAATTGATATAGCTTCCGAAATTACGAAAGATACCGGAGCGGAAGTGATAATATCCGGGTCTTCATGTTACGGTGCCTGTGATGTAGACGAGAAGCTGGAGCGGATAGTGGATATACTTTTCCATTTTGGGCATAGTGAAATGGGCGATAGGAAATGCATTTTCATAGAACTCAGGAGCGATGTTGGGATTACGTCCGTGCTGGAGAAAGCCGTAGTGGAACTAAAAGGAGATTGTGTTGGATTAGTCGCGACAGTGCAACATGTTCATGCATTGAAAGAAGCGAAGATATTGCTTGCTCATGCGGGAAAGAGAGCGGTAATAGGGAAATCGAAGAACTTGAAATACGATGGGCAAGTACTGGGCTGCGATTTCTCTTCCGCTACGGTCCCCTGTGACGAAATTTTATTTTTAGGTAGTGGGAGTTTCCATCCGATTGGACTAGCGTTATATGAGGGTAAGCGAGTAATAGCCGCTGATCCTTTCACCCTGCAAATAAATATACACGAGCCAGAGGAACAGAGAAAAAAGCGGTATATCGTGATAGGGCGAGCACTGGCTGCAAAGTCGGTTGGGATTTTGATAGGGCAGAAATGCGGTCAGATCAATCTTAACGAAGCGACTGCTGCGAGACGAAAAGCGGTACATAAAGGGTTAGATGCATATTTAATCGCGATGGAAGAGATAACAGAGGCTAATTTGCTGGGATTTAAGGTGGACGCATTTGTGAATACTGCATGTCCGCGATTAGCAGAGGATTTCGTTCAGTTTAAGAAGCCGGTTATTTCTGCTAGGGAGTTTGAGGTGGTTCTTGGCGAAAGGGATTGGGAAGATTTATGGCAGTAAATTAAATTTCAATCGAAAAAGATGAAATTGGGTGTCATTGGCGGGACAAGTTTATTTGGCACGAAGCTACTTGAAGGTGCAAAAGAGAAGGAGGTGGAGACAAGGTATGGCAGCACATATCTTCTCGCTACTGACGAGCTTGTATTCATCCCAAGACATGGTAAAGCGGCAAATATCCCACCGCACCGGATAAATTATAGAGCGAATTTAGCGTCATTTAAGCTGCTGGACGTAGAGAAGGTTATAGGAGCTACGTCTGTTGGTAGTCTAAAGCGTGCTATAACACCACGATCATTAGTTGTCCCCCATGACTACATCTGTCTGTACAATATACCGACTGTTTTTGATGACGAGATCGTGCATGTTACACCGGGCTTGGATGATGGGTTACGGAGTGCGATAATAGAAGTGGCAAACGAATTGGACATGGAGATCTTTGAGCAGGGTGTTTATTTCCAGACCGTGACCCCGAGACTCGAGACGAAAGCGGAGATAAACTTCATGAGAAACTATGCCGATGTTGTGGGCATGAACATGGCTTCAGAGGCTACACTTGCAAAGGAGTTAGGGCTAAGATACGCAGATATAAGCACGGTGGACAATTATGCACATGGTATAGTCGAGGAGGAAGTGTTGGACTATAAAAAGATAGTAGAAGATGCATCTAAAAGCAGGGTAGATTTGGAAAAGGTGCTTATAAAGTTGATAGAAGTGATCGAATAAACGTAAAATCTTGTGGAATCTCGTGCTTTTTAAAATCCGCTATGCAAATACGAGAAAGTCTTGGCAAAAAAATGATATACTTTGTACACAATGATATTAAATGGAGAAAAGCGTCGATGGTCTAGAGGCATGACTTAGGCCTTCCAAGCCTAAAGCCCGGGTTCAAATCCCGGTCGACGCATCGCTTAAATGGTCCAAGGTGTCATGGTCGAATGCCACACGCATATTACCATCGAAATCAGCAAGAGTCTGCCCACCTTCAATCTCAATACGGTGCCAAAGTCCCTCCTGATACTCAAAAGCAGCTTTAAATACCTACACCTCGTCCATTTTTAATTTGGCCACCTCTTAATATTTCATATCCGCTTAACTTATTATATTCACGAAATTATGAAGATCCCTGCCAAACCAGTATTCAGCATCCATACATCCAGCATCCAGTATTCTATATATATCAAAACCCCAGCACATCCTCGATCCTTCCTAACTCCGCACCTGTTGTCTCATAGCCTGCGATGTATCCCTTTGTGTTCGCGAGCAGAGCGGCACCTATTAAAGGAACACCGAAATTTACACTCCCTATCCCCACCGGGAGCTCGAATATCTCTTCCAAGAATTCTAATTCTGACGGAGTGGCATTCTTATGCACTAAGAGGCCTCTGTTAGTCGCTACCGCAGCCATCCCCACGGTATTTAATCTCCCTATCGTGCCTTTATACACCTTTACGTCCAGAGATTCCTTTATTACTTCTACTGTTTTATTCGATAACATAGGGTGGACAAGAGCAACAGTATCATTTGCAAGTATTATATTACCCGCAGTGGTCATCCGATCTATGTATGGCAGTCTGCGAATTTTCACCTTTAGCCCTTCTGCAGCTACTAATTCAGCTAAGCTTTCTATCTCGCTATCAAGAGCATAAGAGGAAATGATAAAGCCATTTGAGTTTCCAACAGCGAAACAACCAACGAAAGAGGTTTCTGCTATCGTAGTTCTTATCGATTTTACATGCAACGCTCGTTCTATATCATCCTCTAATCTATCTGAAATCAGCGAAGGCAAAAGAACCACCGATTCCGTGCAGACCGCAAAAAGGCCTATATACGTGCTACCGTCAACACTAACTAACCTTTTTAGCGTGCCTCGCTTTTTCATCACGTTATTCTACAAGCTCAGCCCGGATTCTATCCTCTTCTTCTATTACTTTTACACGTATCTTAGATGGTGGTTTCTGAGAGCCACGCGCCCACACCTTTTCGTTTATTGCTGTATCTATCATGATATACTCCGATTTCGTGTGTTTCATTAGATATTCCCGTATTAGTGCTATTGCACGGTTGCTCCGCTTCCACCGCGGTGCTTTTTTCACCGCTCTCAACGGAATCGTGTAGATACGTTCTTCTACCCCTTCGCCTACTTCTTCTTCCATGATGAACTACACCTTTAACTTGGTCCTCCGCCAATGCCTTCTTTTTGGATGTGTTGACACTTTCCGGTTCGTTTTAACGATTATCCAAGCAGGAACTCGCCTGTTCTGATTATTAGCCTTTGCAAGCCGGATCTTCTTGCCTATTGTGTTCTTCCCCATTGCCATGATATAAGTACTATCAGCTTTTTATCATATAAATAGCTCTGATTGTCACATATGAAATTGGGAGTATCGACAGATTTTAGTGCTGCGCATTCGCTGCCGCGACATACGGGTAAATGTAAGAATCTGCATGGGCATACGTATAGGGTAGATATAGTGGTGGAAGGCGAGAAGAAGGAAGATACAGAATGTGTAGCGGATTTTTCGGAAGTGAAAGCGCTGGTAGAAGAAGTGCTTGATCTTGTAGACCATAAGCACTTAAACGATATAATTGCATATCCAACAAGCGAGAACATAGCTCTCTTTTTAAGAGCGGAGTTTGAGAAGAAGTTTAAAGACTCGAATTTCGGTGTAACAGTAGATTCAATAAAGATATGGGAAGGTAAGGACAAGTGGGTGATGGTGGAAGCGGATTAGAACATTTGTAAATGTGAAATACCGAGCGCAAATAAAGAAAACCAATTATTAAATCCGTGTAAATCTGCGTCCTAAATTAAATTTATATGTAGAAGTTATACTTGATGTACAACAAGAACATACAAAAACACGATTATATTTGCTAAGGCTGATCCGGGCAGTTTTGGCGCTTTTAAAGATGAACTGAAGACATATCTGGCGCTTAAGGAGATTCGGGGCGAGATAAAATCGAGACGAATGTTATCTCTGACCCGTTCTATAAGGATAGGTCGTTAGTTATTCCTGAGTCACCTGATGTTATTAGACGGGCGATTCAGCAGGGCGTTGCAGAAGGGGCGTTTGGGTTGGCGTACCTTACAGGAGGAGAGGTTGATAGGGATACACTAAAATTTAAATCTGACGTGCCGAGTAGTTCTATTTCGCTTGCTGAAGAGGAAGTGCTGCTTTCAAAGGATAGGGCGGCGGGGATCGTGGTTGAACGTGAGAGAGTGAAAGTACCAGGAATTGAAGATACCGGCGGGGGAGCTACAGAGGGAGGATATACAGGAGGAGCAGGAACAGGTGGTGTAGTAGTACCAGATGGAGAAGTACCTGGACCAAAGCGATATAAAAAAATATCTATCAGTTCTGAGAGTACAATAAAGGATAAGGAGAAGGAGACGGTTTCGCAGATTGGGGCGAGGGTTACGAAAGAGGTGGTGGAATAGAGCTCGATAGTTGAAATGACAATCTCTTATCCGAACACGCATGCGTTCCATATATGTTATTAGAATTCAGCAGATTTTGGCGCTGGAGAATTTCTATTGGACCTACCCCGACTCATTTTTATTTATTCGTGCCGTCTAACCAATGGGCACTTGCACTTGACATATATAACCATATAATAGGCTATTTGGTACTCTTCTTGTTAGCAATTATTGTTTGGCGAGTCATCAACTTAATTGAAATTGTAAATGTGCTTGATAGCAATACTTCAATCAGCGTTGATATTTTTCATGTTGACGAGATGGGTGGTCTCAGACCACTGCGTAATTTTATTCTTATTGTCGTAAGTAATTATTTCATCATCCTAACATTAGCTATAATTTCCTATATCAGTCCAGCAGATCTAATCTCATATGAGATGGTTTTCCTAATTATCCTGCTTCTTTTAGGTGTTATCCTATTCGTGATAACGCTAAAAACAATTAGAAATTTGATAACTAGGGGTTTGAAACAAGAATTAGGCGAAATTAATGCGGAATATAAGAAAGCGTATAATAAGTCAATCACCATTATTTCAGATAAAAAACCTGAATCATATCGCGATGAACTTAAAGCGCTATCGCTTATCTTAGACATTCTTGAAAAGGAGCGAACGAAAATAAAACAACTGGGTCGTAGAAGATACGAGTTCAGTACGATATTAACATTCATTTGTTCGTTTTTGCTACCAATAATTACGTTAATAGAGAAGATAAGAGGATTCATTATCTAATGATGTAAGTAAGAATGCAAAACATTTGACGAGTTACTT
>JAUWVD010000176.1 GCA_030617585.1 Candidatus Methanophagales archaeon | reverse complement strand
CTTATAATTACGCATAGCGGGTCCATAATGCGTCACATAAAGGCAGATCGTGCACATGTGATGCTTGGAGGCCGAATAGCCTGCTCGGGAATGCCGGACGAGATAACAAAGAACGTCATGGAGACTGGTTTTGAAAGATGCGTGGAGTTATGTGTACGTAATAATGAGGTAGATGCGGAATGACGAAGAAAGAGACGATTGAGCGTGCAGAACGTGCAAAGCGGAAAAAAGCAGCTTTAGGCGAGGACATTGTGATTGAAGAATATATCGCCGGGGAAGAACACCAGTCTTTGAACTCACTGGATGAATTTCCGGCTGAGTATCAGCAAGACCTGCTCGATGCTGGTATTGAACCTACAGAGAAAGACAGGTCTGGTTCGTTTTTACAGCGAGACTGTTCCGTGGTGTTTTCAACGGTTAAATATCCTGGTTTGGAGCTCATGAGCACGACAGATGCTTTAAAGGAACATGATTGGCTAAAAGAGTATCTGTGGAAGGCAGTTCCAGTAGATACGGATAAATACACCGCGGAAGTCGAATTAGGGCAGACACATGGGTACTTTATCCGATCGGAAGCGGGCAAAAAGGTAACTATGCCTGTGCAGTCCTGTCTCTTCATCAGTTCCGATAAAATCGGGCAGAAGGTGCACAACATCATAATTGCAGAAGAGGACTCGGAACTGCATATCATCACCGGCTGTTCTGTCGCCCATGCGGTCAATTCTGCACTTCATCTCGGCGTGTCTGAGTTTTATGTGAAGAAAGGTGCAAAGATTACCTTTACCATGATACACAACTGGAGCCGTGGCATGGAGGTCAGACCGAGAAGTGCAGTGATGATTGAGGATGACGGCGCATTTATCAGCAACTACATCTTGATGACGCCTGTTAAATCGCTACAGATGTACCCTACTGCTTATTGCGTGGGTAGAAACGCAAGGGCAACATTCCAGACAATTATATATGCTCATGGAGATACAAAGATCGATTCGGGGTCGAGAGCGGTGCTGCAGGGCGAAGGCAGCAGGTCTGAGATCATATCGCGGGTGATTGCTACCGATAATGCGAAGGTTATCGCACGTGGTGAGGTCATTGGTGAAGCAGCAAATGCAAAGGGGCATATCGAGTGCCGGGGGTTGATGCTTTCTGATACTGCGGAAGTAGATTCGATACCGGAGCTCAAAGCGACCCGAAAAGACCTCGACCTTTCGCATGAAGCAGCGATAGGCAAGGTTGCGGAAGAAGAGATTCAATACCTGATGGCACGGGGATTGAGCGAGGAGGAGGCTACTTCAGTGATTATTCGCGGGTTCTTGAATGTTGATATTACGGGTCTTCCTGATGCGCTTGCACGAGAGACGAAGAAGATGTTTGATATGAGTCTGGAGAAGGTGATGTGAAACCTTTCTTTAAAAAGAAAGCTTTACCACAGAAACATAGACGAATGCTAAAACTTTTTGGTATCTCGGGGAGCCCAAGAATAGCCGCGACCAATTGGATAATTAAAGAAGCGTTACGGTATGCAGAAGAGAAATGGAATGCCGAGACGCGATACTTCTCTGTTCGCGGTAAGAAGCTCAACTTCTGTCTGCACTGCGACCACTGCATCAAAGAAGGAAGTTGTGTTCATGACGATGCGATGAAAGATATATATTCGGGATTTGAATGGGCTGATGCCATTTTGATTGGAACGCCCGTTTATCAGGGGACACTCAGCGGTCAAGCAAAAGTGGTCCTCGACAGGATGAGAGCATTTGCGGCGAGCAATCCCCACGGGCTAAGGGGAAAAGTCGGAGCAGCAGTTGCTGATGGCGGCGACCGTATAGGCGGTCAGGAGATTGCAATCAGGTCAATAGTTGATTTCTATCTGATAAATGAGATGGTTCCCGTAGGTGGGGGATCTTTCGGTGCAAACCTCGGTGCCACCTTCTGGTCTAAGGATAAAGGTGCAGAGGGTGTTAAAGCAGATAAAGAAGGTTTGAAAAGCCTTTATAAGACGTTGGATCGACTTGCGGAGGGTTTTGTTATGATGAATAAAATAGGAGGAGAAAGAGAAAGTGGAAGGAAAGAGCTTTGAAGAGGGTAAGCATATTAGGATAGCATGGGGGATTACAGGCTCCGGGGATAAGTTAACTGAGTGCGTGACTTTTATGGAGGAACTTACAAAGGCGTATAACTTAGATGTTCATGTCTATCTCTCGAAAGAGGGCGTGGTGGTTTTAAAGTTCTACAAGCTATTGAAAGAGGTTAAAGATTATTTTTCAAAGCTGAGTACAGAAAAAGGACCGAATGCACCTTTTCTATCAGGAAAAATACAGTTAGGTGCATACGATTTCGTTTTGATAGCGCCTGCTACGGCAAATACGGTGGCGAAGATAGCATATGGCATCGCCGATTCGCTAATTACAAACTCGGCTGCACAAGCGATGAAGGCGGACGTGCCAGTGTATATCTTCCCCGTGGACCAGAAAGAGGGTGAGATTTTAACAACGCTTCCCAACGGCAGTGACCTGAAACTACGAATGCGGAAAGAGGATGTGGAGAACGTAGAGAAGTTACGAAGGATGCGTGGTATCTCTGTCTTGGGCAGGATTGAAGATATAGAAGAGGTGGTGAAGAAGATATAACACTATGGTCCGTTTAGATAGGGATAAAAAAGCCGCTTTAGTATCCATAGTGGTAACAGCCTTTCTCGTAGTCATAAAATATACCATTGGCCTCCTTTCCGGAAGCATTGCCTTGATTGCGGATGCCGTTCACTCTTTTACTGATGTTATAAGTTCCATCGGTGTCTTTATCGGTCTTAAGATTTCAAGTCGTAAGCCCACAGAAACTTTCCCATACGGATTTTACAAAGCAGAGAATATAGTAAGCCTTTTCCTTGCACTTGCGATCTTTTATGCCGGATATGAGATTGTTCTCACATCG
>JAUWVD010000012.1 GCA_030617585.1 Candidatus Methanophagales archaeon | reverse complement strand
CCGAACTCACGATTCAAATCTTTCAATGCATTCGTTACCATACGCAACGAAACAGGGTCTATGTCACCAAAAGGCTCATCTAATAGTAGAATTTCACAGTTTGAGGCCATAAGAGAAGCAATTGCGAGCCTTATCTCCTCGCCCACACTCGTCTCCGAAATGTAACGATTGAATATCTCTTCAGGCAAGTTCACTGCTTTTATGTATGGCTTAGCCGCATTAAATGCTTCGGTCGCCGGATATATTGGGAACAGTTCATTCAATAGATCCATATCAAGATCTATCTCCCGGAGTCTACCCTTAGCCTCTTCCTCCGGCAAGTCGGCAAGTCGTAAAAGAACATCGAGTGTGACGTCACTAATACCAAATTCCTCCGCCCTTTCCATCGCATGTTTCACCATCTCGAACTTCTTCAACCCAATCCGTCGTGCAAAAAGGTCTTGAACGAGCTGGTAAGGCGGAAGTGCAAACTCCTGATGAATAATACCTAATTTGCTCCGCGCTTCTATCGATCTACTACCATACTCGCTAATATTAGCAAAGTCTACTGTTCCTATCCTGATCAGAATATGCCCCCTATCTGGCTTCTCAAAACCGCCTAATAAGCGCATTAAAACCGTCTTCCCCATTGCAGAAGGACCAACTATCCCTACTATGCTGCCTCTCGGAATCTTGACATTAAGGTCTTGCATTTCTATCGTTCGCATCAATGTATGGTATGTGACCAGGTCATATTTCTTCCAGACACCGTCAATCCAGATCATCGTGTCCTGCACATCCTTTATTGGCGCTAACGGCTTTACGGGCTCAAGAGGGGTTAAGAACTTATCGATTACGTTTTTCGTTTCTCCGTCTTCTACTATCTTCCCTTTATCCATCATGAGCAACCGATCGCAAAGATATTCATGCACTTCGGGCATGTGAGAGACGAGTAAAATGGATAGATCTGTTTTATCTTTCACCCGTCTTACAGACTCAAGCAGATATTTCCTCGTTAGAGGGTCAGACATCGTGCCGGGCTCATCAAGGAGCAATATGGCCGGCTCTTTTGCTAGTTGCCGCGCGAGCAAAACCCTTTGTTTGTCGCCACCGCTCAAAATCGTGTATAGGTGATTCCATTTGTCTCGTAATCCAACAAGATCAAGAATTTTAAATGCCTCTTCCTTTAACTCATCGTATTCGTCCTCAAACACTGGTACATCTTCAAAACCCGTTTGCTTCGCCCTCAGCCGTTTTATTACATTGTCTATCACGGAAATATTATAAAGTGCAAAAGAGCGCTGAAGATGAAAAGCCGTCTTTTCTCTAAGTTTCCTGTACTCAGACCACGATGAATCCGGTGTCACTTTAATGCCATCTATCTCCACTACACCTTCATCAAACCGCTCATAACCGCGAAGCATGCGAAGTAAAGTTGTCTTACCTGCCCCACTCATTCCGATTACCCCTAGCGTCTCGCCTTTTTCTAACTTAAAAGATACACCATCCAGCGCTACCAGATCTCTATCTATCTTTGACAATTCGTACCGCTTACAAAGCCCATGAACACGCAATATTGCACTCATTTTTATCGCCTCTTTCTTATCTCCTGATATAATGACATACTATAACTATGAATCATAAATATTTTATCTAATTAATGGCCAAAAACCAAAAGGGTAGAGCACGCACTACAACAATAATACTTGCTATTAGCATTGCGGCAATAGCTGCTGTGATATTTCTTTCCGGTTCCGATAGGAATTGGCGTGTGACCCCGGAAGGGGTGTTGGAATATCCAAAATGCACGCCTGAATATCAATTGTCCATACTCGAAACTAGTGACAATTACTCGCTTTATGAGCTCTCATTTGCGAGCAGAGGCACACAAATTGCGGGGCTTATGCGAGTGCCAACCCAGGAGGAGGATGTCCCCGGGGTCGTACTGCTACCCGGTGCAGCAGTAACAAAAGAAGGCGAGCAAGGGCTTGCAAAGTATCTTTGCAGTCTTGGCTATGCAAGTATCACGATAGACCAGCGTAATTTAGGTGCTCTGGATATACAAACGGATTTACAGATGTTTGTAAACGGTGAAGAACCGATCGAGCACAAGATGGTACATGATGCCCTTGCTGCCGCGGCGGTATTGCGCCACCAGCCGGGGATTGATCCGGAACGTATCGTATTTGCAGGCGAGAGTAACGGTGCACGATTTGCGATTATCGCTTGTGCACTCGATCCAGATGCTTGTGGCGTGATTGCCGTCAGCACATGCGGCTATGGTGTTGATTCCGCGATTACTTCCGGTGCTCTGAACGACCCGGAGGTAATCAGATTCTACAAATCTATCGACCCGGACAGGTATCTGAGCAAAATACCACCCAGAAAGTTCGTTATGATTCATTCCAGGAACGACACGATCATAGCATACGAAAATGCAGAGCAGACATACGCAAAAGCTCTCGCACCGAAAGAGCTACATACTATTGAGATTGCCACGCATGGATACTGCAAGGAGATGGCCGAATATCTTGAGACCGAACTTGAGGCTATGGTCTCGTGATCACTATTCAATTGACATCATGTTAAGAGCTTTTGTATAAGCGCTAAGCTCTCTATCCCGCCCTCTAATGTATACAATTCCAGCACCATTACCCCGCGATATTCATAGTCCTTAATCCCTGCCAACACCTTCTTACAATCCAGGTTGCCCTCGCCCAATGGCAAATGCAGGTCATCAGCGCCAAAGTTGTCGCTTGCATGCATGTGTATTATCTCTACAGCCGTCGCCTTCTTATTTAAAAATTCGTCTAGCGTCTTTGTCGTATTCGCATGCGCCACGTCAAGACAGAGCCCAAGATTATCCGCATTCACGCCGCGCACTATTCGATTGAGTTCTTCCGGATCCCGACCCATAAGCATTTTCGCCGATGTTAGATTCTCTAATGCTATTCGCAACCCCCGTTCCGCAGCAAAATCACATATTGTTGTTAGACTCGCAATCGCTTTCTGAAACGCCTTCTCCGGCATCTGCACGGTCAACGGCGAGAAAAAGCCGGGATGTACTACGCATATATCTGCAATGAACTCGTATGCCGCATCTATGCACTCCTTTATCTGCCTTATGCTCTCTTCCCTTATCCGCTCGTTTACACTTGCTATGTTAATATCCGAGAGCGGGGAATGTAATGAAAAGATGAGATTTGTCGTTTCGCTTAGCTCCCTCACCCGCTCTTTAAATTTGCCTTCCACTTTCTGTAGTCCTTCACCCACAATCTCCCAGCCCTGAAAGCCGGCATCTTCTATTCTATACATCCACTCCACGGGGTTGCTGGCCGCATCTACCGAGGAGAAACTTATTTTCGGTATCATAAATAATTAACCTACCTTTTTTAGTATTCTTCTATAGAAAGAGCGAGTTTAACTATCTTTTAAAAAGGATAAATAATTATAAATGAAACATTTAAAAAGCTATAATACAGTCGTCCTATTATAGAAGAATATACAATGGCAGTAGAAGCATTAAGGTTTATAAGAGAAAGGGAAGAGGCAGGTCAGAAGCAGATAGAAGCGGCCAAAGAGCGTGCTGTAGAGATAGCAAGGGCGGCAGAGGAAGAAGTAAAGGTGCAAAAAGAGGCAGCGCGTGTGGATGAGAAGAACGTCGCCTTTGAGGTTACCGACAAGTATGCGAAGGAAGGCGGAGAGGAAGAGAAAGAGCTAATGGAAAATGCTGAGGCCGAGGCAGAGAAGCTGAGATCTATCGCGGAATCTAATATCGAGAACACGGCAAACATAGTGTTAGAAAGAATATTGGGGTTGGGGTGATCCATTTGGGTGTGAATGAGATAGAGGGGCGGATAAAAGACGAAGCAAATGCTGAGTGCGATGAGATAGTACGCGAAGCGGAGGCGAAGGCGAGTGAGCTGATTAGTGAAGCGAGAGAAGAGATAGAAGATCGAAAAAAGGACTTTATTGCGGCTGAGGAAGCGAGAGGTCTTGAGGAGAAAGAGCGGATGGTTAGAGCCGCGCGACTGAATGCAAGGAAGCTTAAATGGAATGCTGATGAGGAAATGACAAAGAAGGCGTTAGAGGAAACAATGAAGAGGATAAAGAAAGTAAAAGAAGAAGGTTTCAAAGGTGTTTCGTATTCTGACATCATGGCTGGTTTGATAAAGGACGCTTCAATAAGTCTAATTGCTGGTGGTGGCACAGACAATGAATTGGAAGCACTGATTTGCGAGGAGGATGCGTCTTACATAGACAAATCTATACTTAAGAAAGTATCTACTGAACTAAGCCAGGATATAACGGTACCTGTAAAATTATCGCTATCCAGTGAAAGGATAAAGTCCGCAGGTGGAGTCATAGTGCGAGGAAAAGATGGTAAAATAGAGGTGAATAATACTTTTGAACAGCGTATGACTCGATACTCTGCCAGTATAAGGGAAGATATAATGAAAACGCTCTTTACAGAAAAATGATTGCAGTAATTGGTGACTCGGAGACTGCAAGTGCTTTCCGGCTTGCGGGAGTAACGAAAGTGCATGAATGTTCCACGGACAATGAGGATGTTACTCGTGTGTTAGATAAATTAGTACGCGATGAGGTTGCTGTTGTAATTATAAGCGAAAGGATTGCCGCCGTAGCTCGGAACAAAGAGAAGATAAGGGCGATAAATGCGAAGAAAAGTGGCGTAATCCCGGTTATCATTGAAATACCCGATAAGAAAGGGCCTATGGTGGATGCTATTGACGAAATAGGCTTATTGATAAAACGTGCAGTTGGTGTCGCGATTAAGTAAAACTTTTTGCGTGCAAAAAAAAAAGTTGAGGCACTTGTCAATTCTCACCTTTTTTCTCACTCTTTACTTTATCCTGCCACTGCTGGAAATTGCAATATGGACAGCCGAAATCCCAGGGGCGCGCACCCTTTTTTATTATCTTCAACTTAAACATATAGGGATGTTCATCGCATTTGTCCTCGGTCACAACAACTCTACCACTCTTTGGCATTGGAAGCGAGAATTCACAAGCAGGATAATTGCTACAGCCTACAAATCGCTTACCGCGTCTAGAAGATAACAATAACAGATCCGAGTCACATTTAGGGCATGATCCTACGATTTTATCTGCCCTTACAGCTTCTTTGAGCGAGTTTCCAATTTCACTACGGTTCTTCTTCAGATCCGTAAACACGTCTTTCAGCATATTTCGCGAATCTTCTGCAACTTCTTTCTTCTTCCGTTTTCCCTCACTTATCTCATTCATCTCCAACTCAAGCGTTTTTGTCATCTCCGACTTCGTTATCAGCGCGGCGTATTTCTCTAATGAATCTATAAGCGCAACTGCCTTCTCCGTTGGTTTTGCCGGATTGCCCTGCACGTATGTTCTATCATACAACTTCCCTATTATCTCATGTCGCGTACTCTTCGTGCCCAGCCCTAAGTCATCCATCTTCTTTATTAGTCCCGCCTGTGAAATCCTGTTTGGCGGTTTCGTTTCCTTCTCTACAAGCTCGATATGCTCAAGATCTACTTTCTCATCCTCTTTTAACTGTGGTATTACCAGCTCCTCCTTCTTCTGATATGGATATATAGCGAGGAACCCTTGCTCCTTCAGTAGTCTACCCTTTGCGGTTAATGGCTCGTCGCCTATTTCAGCCGTCACATTTGTATCTTCCCATTTCGCAGCGTCCGAAAGAGTAGCTAAAAAACGCCGAACTACCAGTTCATAGACTTTCCATTCGTCCTTCTCTAGCTTATCTTTTGTTGTCTCTGCGACCGGATGTATGGGCGGATGGTCAGTGGTCTTTTTTTTACCTGCAGTTGGCTTTAATTCCTTTTTCGTGAGTAGCAACTTGGCATGCTTACCAAATTCTTTGTGCTTCTGGAACATCTGCACTAACGCCTTTAAATCGAGCGTGTCCGGATAGGTGGTATTATCAGTACGATGATAAGAGATGAGTCCGCCAAGGTATAACCCCTCTGCAATAGCCATTAGACGCTTCGGTGTATAGCTTATAGCGGATGCAGCACTTATAAAAGTGGTAGTATCAAAAGGTGTAGGCGGCTTCTCAACCCGTAACTTCGTCTTTAGCGTACGAACAAATCCCACTTTGGCAGCTTCTATTCTCGCTTTTGACACTTCCGCTTCGTCCTTTTCCCAGAATTTAGCTGTTTTATGTGTTACGTCAAAAATCTCACCGTTTTCTGTCTTTAATTTCGCATGCAGTTCCCAATACTTACGCGGTACGAATTTCGCTATCTCTTTCTCCTTCTCTACCAGTAACGCAAGTGTTGGGGATTGCACACGTCCAACAGAGAAGAAGTCCTCTCCCAACCGATTTGCAGATAGGGATACGAACCTAGTCAGTGATGCACCCCAGACCAGGTCTATTATCTGCCTCACTTCGGCTGATGCCGCTAAGTTATAATCTACCTCACTTCTTGCCGCAAAACTATCTTTTATGTCCTTCTCTGTTATAGCACTGTATCGCATCCGGTCAACCTTCAATTCAGGGTTTATTTTTTTGATACTGTTGAGCGCTTCAACGCCTATTAACTCCCCTTCACGATCGTAATCAGTAGCAACGGTAATATAATCGGCTTTTTTGGCTATCTGACCCAGCGTTTTAACTATATCCTTTTTTAATGCAACAGTAACTATTTTGGCATCTATCAGCTTGTAAGGATCCACTTTGCTCCAATTATTATAGCTATCCGGGAAGTCAAGACGAAAGACATGCCCGCTCAGTCCTATAACTACCTTTTCATCGAACTCGTGTGCATCTATACCACCAATCTTTTTCTTCTTAGCCTTGCCATTCGATAGAATGGCCGCGATTTTTTTTGCTGTTGTCCCCTTCTCTGTAATTATGTAATGCATTTGACCTCTCCGATTAGGATATTAACGTATTATTTCCTAGGCCCTTATAAACTAAATTTAAAAATAACCGTCTTGTCAAAGATTTTCATGGCTATTTCAAATCCATCATAGGCGCTAAAACATCATTTAAATACCGCACTGCGTTTGTCTTTACATCTAACGGATGTAACCGCTCGTGTAAATAATCGAGTTCGAGCTCCTCGTAGCTATTAGCAGTTATATTGCCACCGTATTTGTCTTTTCTTTCTATTGTCACTTTACCTACAGCGGGGAATATAGTATGCTTGTATATTTGCAGTATGGGATTGCCCTCTGCGATCTTGGCAGGACAAAAAGCGCTCATTATCTTCTTCTCTACGCTTTTTGCAGGCTCGTCCACCGCAATGTAATTGCCCAATGAGGAGGACATCTTCTCACCATCCAATCCGATTAATAGCGGCATGTGTATACAAATAGGTGCTTTGAAGCCCAACTTCGGTATGTTCTCGCGCGAAAGCATATGTATCTTCCGCTGGTCTATCCCGCCTACTGCTACATCTATATCAAGGTATGCTATATCTACTGCTTGCATCAGTGGATATATCGTCTGAGATACTTTCCTGTCTTCCTTGCTCCTTGAGAGTTCATCCATGCTCCTCTTCGCCCTCTTTTCCGTCGTCACTGTGGCAAGCTTTAATACATTCATCATATATTCGTTGTCCAATTGGAAAGAAGACCCAAAAATGAATTCTGTCTCGTCAGTTAAGCCAGCAGCGGCGAAACAGCGCTTATTATACTCTGCTATCTCCCGTATCTGCTCCAGGCTACCTTTTTCGTTTAGATATGCATGCAGATCAGCAAGGAGCACGATTATGTGAAAGCCGAAACGCTGCAGTTCTTTCAGCTTGTTTAGTATAGGTAAATGCCCGATGTGGACACGACCACTTGGCTCATAGCCTACATACGCTCTTGGCTTCTTCTTTGACGATAATAGCTCTTCTAACTCGCCCTTTGTTATTAGCTCCTCTACATTCCGTTCCAATATCCTCATTGGTTCGCTTTCTGTCATTGTTTTTGTTCTTTCTTTCTTTCTTTCTTTATGGTACAAATTGGGTGATTCCGCATCTTATTACCATTATAATTAGGGGTATTAAATTATCTTTATAAACTAGCCGCCGAAGTATTCGGTTAGCGGGATGTCGAAGCGGATAAAGGCTAGGAGTAGTAAGCAAACCCTTTTAGAAAAAGCGTTTACGGAAAAACGCTTCGCAGTGAGGGATCGATTCCCGCAGCTTAAGGACTTAAGAGGCTGTTCCATAATTCCATAATCAAACAGCTTTACGATACTTTTATATGTTTTCAACTACATCTAAGCATTATAGACTTTAAAAGTATCGAGGAAAAATATGATGGCCCTGGCAGTTCTGCATATCACCCAAAGGTCATGATGAAACTCCTCATTCAGTGCTGAACTCTCTACCGCAATCATTTGATTTGTTACGAAAAAGAAATTCCGATATATTTAAATGTTTGTTTGTACGAGATATAAATGGATAAAAATGGGAACAAAAGTGAATTTAATAAGTGGAAGAACAACTGTTCAAGGTCGAAATTTAGACAGCAAGATGTCTGAAGAGTACTTTGAAGAAGTGGCACGATGTGATCTGAACAAAGCGGATATGGATAAACTGGGTGTGGCTGCTGATGAGTCGGTGAAGGTGAAAACGAGTTATGGCGAAGTGATAGTGAAAGCGAAAGAAGATGCGGGAACTCCGGAAGGGATAGCTTTTATGCCTATGGGTCCCTGGGCAAATGCTCTCGTCAGTGGGGATACGCACGGTGCCGGTATGCCCTCGTATAAGGGCATAGATGCGGAGATAGAGAAGACAGGCGATAAAGTTCTGCATGTAAAAGAATTGATGCAGACGTATATGGGCTAGGAGGAAAAAGGAAAAAATGGTAGAAGTTACGGATGTTGTATGCTCTTTGTGTGGCTGTGTATGCGACGATATAGTGGTAGAAGTAGAAGACAACAAAGTGACGAAGGTGAAGAGAGGGGCATGTTCTGTAGGGAAGAGCAAGTTAATGGGGCACAACCGGATAAAGAGCCCTGCGATAAGAGTAAATGGCGAGCTCAAGGACTGCTCTTACGACGAAGCGATAAAGAAGGCGGCGGAGATATTAGCGGCATCGCGAAGACCGCTACTATATGGCTGGAGTTCTACGGTTTGTGAAGCGGATAAAGTGGGAGTAGAACTTGCAGAGGAGCTAGGTGCTGTTATGGATAATACCGCTTCAGTATGTCATGGCCCTTCCGTGCTGGCGATTCAAGATGTTGGGCTGCCTTCATGCACACTTGGAGAGGTGAAGAACCGTGCAGACGTCATCATATACTGGGGTGCTAACCCTGCGGAGGCGCATGCTAACCACATGAAGCGATACTCCTATGTCTCGAAGGGGTTTTGGACAGAAGAGGGCAAAAAGGCGAAGAAACTTGTCGTTGTTGATGTTCGGGCGACAAAGACGTCGAAGATGGCGGACGTATTCTTACAATTAGACCAAGGTAAAGATTATCTGATATTCTCTGCCTTGAGGGCTATCCTGTACGGGCATGAGGACGTAGTACCGGACGAGGTAGGCGGTGTGTCGAAGAAGGACTTGTTAGAGACCGCGGAGATGATGAAAGGAGCGAAGTTCGGGGCAACATTCTTCGGGATGGGTGTGACGCACACTGGAGCAAGGCACAACAACATCGTGAATGCGATACAATTGACGAGAGCAGCGCATACACACACCAAGTTCACTATAACGCCAATGCGAGGACATTACAACGTAGCAGGGATCAATCAGGTCTGCACGTGGGAGACGGGATTCCCATTTGCCGTTGATTTAACTCGCGGTTACGCATGGTACAACCCGGGTGAGCTATCGGCTACGGACCTTTTAATCAGGCAAGAGTGTGATGCGGCATTGATAATCGCTTCGGACCCAGGCGCACATTTCCCGGGTGAGTCAATAAAGCACCTCGCTAAGATTCCGGTCATTCAGATAGATCCATTCCCGAATCCGACAACGGAATTTGCAGATGTCGTCTTTCCGGCTGCAGTAAGTGGTGTGGAAGCAGAGGGAAACGTCTACCGGATGGATAATATACCTATACGGCTGCGTAAGTTAATCGATTCAGAATATCCAGAAGATGAGGAGATACTGAAGCGGATACTGGACGAAGTGCGTGCGATAAAAGAAAAGGGGGGCAAGTAAAATGGCAGAAGTATTAATAAAGAACGGAGTGGTTTATGACCCGCTAAATGGCGTTAAGGGCGAGAAGAAGGACATTTGCATTCGTGACGGTAAAGTAGTTGAATCAGTGAAGAATCCAAAGGTGATAGACGCAGAGGGCAGAGTAGTAATGCCAGGTGGTGTGGACATCCATTCTCACATTGCAGGCGGTAAAGTCAATTCGGGACGGCTGTTCCGGCCAGAAGACGGAAGGAAGGGCGTAGAGGCAAAGACGAAGGTTTGCAGGCCGCAATCCGGTTATTCGATACCTAATACGTTCGCTACTGGCTATCGGTATGCGAGGATGGGCTATACATTTGTGATGGAAGCGGCAATGCCACCTCTTGCAGCAAGACATACGCATGAAGAGCTGGTAGACATTCCAATATTGGATAATGCGGCATTACCGCTCCTTGACAACAACTGGATGAAGATGGAGTATGTGAAGAGCGGGGATATGGACCTGCTAGCGGCATATATCGCGTGGATGATAAAGGCAACAAAGGGATTCGGTGTGAAAATCGTGAATCCCGGCGGAACTGAGGCGTGGGGCTGGGGAAAGAACTGCAGTTTGAATGATACCGTGCCTACGTTCGATGTTACACCGGCAGAGATAATAAAGGGCTTAGCAGAGGCGAATGAAAAGTTCGATATGCCTCACTCTATCCATGTGCATACGAACATGCTCGGTCATCCGGGGAACTTCGAAATAACAAAGGAGACTTATGATCTCGTGAAAGACATAAAACCGGCGAAAGACCGGCAGGTTATGCACACTACACATACACAGTTCCATTCTTACGGCGGCACGAACTGGGGTGATTTTGAGTCGAAGGCAGATGCAATTTCAGATTACATAAACCAAAACGACCATGCGACCATAGACCTCGGCTCGATAATACTGGGCGACACAACGACAATGACCGCAGACGGCCCGATGGAATACAGTTTGTATCAGATAACAGGCCGAAAATGGACGAACCACGATGTCGAACTGGAGACGGGCTCAGGAATAACACCGTTTTTGTATTCCGGTAAATCGCCTGTAAATACCATTCAATGGGCAATAGGGCAGGAATTGGCACTGCTGGTTAAGGACCCGTGGAAAGTCGCACTCACAACCGACCATCCAAATGCCGGTCCGTTCATCGGGTATCCGATTATTATCTCGATGTTGATGAGCAAGAAGCGGCGGGATGAGTCTGCGGAGGATATGCACAAGGTGATATACGACCGTGCGATATATCCGTCAATAGACCGTGAATATAGCCTATATGAGATAGCGATAATAACAAGAGCTATGGCTGCGAAAGCGTTGGGATTGCACGAGCACGGCAAGGGGCATCTTGGCGTTGGTGCGGATGGTGACGTTGCGATCTATGATATGTCGCCAGAAGAAACAGATGCGGGTAAGATACAGAAAGCGTTCTTGAACACGAAATACACGATAAAAGGTGGTGAAGTAGTGGTAAAGGACGGCGAAGTGGTTGCGACACCTGCTGGAAAGACGTATTTCGTGACGCCTGAATGTGACGATAAGCTGACAGATGAGATGGTGGTCAAGTTGAAGGATAAGTTCGATCGTTACTACTCGGTGACATACAATAATTATGCTGTGCAGGACGCTTACGTGCCGAATCCATATGAGATAAAAGCGCCCTGGAGGAGCTAATATAGGAAGGAGGAAAGAAAAAAATGCAGACGATAAAATTGAAGTTAAAGAGTGAAGTTACGAGCGGAGTTGCGAAAATACCCGTTGAGGTGGATTCATTGACTCCGGATAAACTGTTTGGTAAGACGGAAGCGGAGATAAAGGCGGTTCAGGTCTGGTGGGGCAACAAAGAAGAGAATACGGGCGACCTGTTCGATGTGAGCGTAGAGGGGACAGCTAGCAGTGCGGACGATGTGAAGATCGTGCTGGACGGCGATTTGTCTCGTGTGAAGCGGATAGGCGATGGTATGACTGCAGGCGAGATAGAGGCTAACGGTGACGTGGACATGCACTGCGGTGCGATGATGGCCGGCGGTAAAATAACCGTAACGGGTAATGCCGATTGCTGGGCAGGTCGTGAAATGCAAGGTGGAGAACTGGTTATAGATGGAGATGCCGGGGCTAACCTCTGTGCTATGTACCGGGGCGAGATGACTGGTATGACCGGCGGAAAGGTGACGGTTGGCGGCAATGCCGATGAGTGTGTCGGACAGTACATGGGCGGTGGCGAGATAGTGATAAAGGGAAATGCGAGAATGCTTGCGGGCTTGAACATGCACGGCGGTAAAATAGTTATAGAGGGCGATGCCGTTATGCCTGGTGCGGATATGACGAGTGGTGAGATAACGGTGAAGGGTACGGTGCAGGATATGATGCCTTCGTTTAAGTTGGAGGGTACGGAATCAATAGACGGTGCGGAATACAAGAAATACAGCGGCGATCTCGCAATGACGGCGAGGAAGGCAAAAGGAACACTGTACGTTAAGTGAGTGAGGGGGCATAGCCCCTCTTTTATTTTTAACCACAAGATTACACAGATTTTCACGAGATTTTAGGATAAAGTTGTGGGGCTATTATTAATAGGGTTACTACAAAATGAGATATTTAAAGCGAGAGGTGCTAAAAAGGTACTAGTGGATATGATTTTGGAAAATGATTGGGGCGAGTTTGAAAATGGGGAGGATTTGTCCAAAAGGATAGGTATACAAAGTATTACGGGCATACCAAGTTATATGAAATTGCGCTTCTATCGTTCATGTAGGTGAAACTTCTAAATGAGTATTAATTCAATTGAAGGGGGCTTATCAAATCCATTCTCAACAGGTGGCGGTGGTGTAACCTTCGAGCAGTTAGTTGGTGCATCATACCTTGTTTCTCTTCTTGCAGG
>JAUWVD010000064.1 GCA_030617585.1 Candidatus Methanophagales archaeon | reverse complement strand
CGGTATCACCAGCAGGTTCCCTCTCGTCACCCTGGATCCCTGTTGTGACCAGAGTGTTAATTGTTGTGAGATCACCGCATCCTGATCGAACTTCGCCTCGATCTGCAGGGGACCGTATACCAGTTTCTCTTTGGGGAATTTGTAGAGCAGTAGCTCTCCGTAACGATCCCCATCCGAACGGGCAGCGAGCCATGCAACCATGTTGTCCTTCTTTATTGGTGTTACTGACCTCATCAGGACGAATTCTTCCTTCGCCTCGCCTGGAAGCTTTATTATGATGTAATAGGGATCAACCGGAACTTGCTGACCTGTTCCGTACACCTCGTTCGGGATCTGCCACGCATCCTCCTTGTTGTAGAAGACCTTCACGTTGTCCATGTGATATGTGTTGTAGATTGCGGACTGGACATTGAAGAGGTCTTCGGGGTATCTGACGTGTTTCTTGAGCCCGTCAGGCATCAGGTCAAATGATTTGAAGTGTCCCGGGAAAATTTTCGCATAAGTCGCGATTATCGGGTCCGTGGTATCGACGATATAGTACGTCACGTCCCCGTTGTACGCATCAACCACGATCTTTACGGAGTTTCGCACGTAATTGATGGAGCCGTGTTTCTCTGAGTAGGGGAATCTGTCTGTTACGGTGTATGCATCCAGCATCCAGACGAGTCTGCCTTCACTGATGACGAGATACGGGTCTTCGTCAAGTGTGAGGAATTGAGTGATCTTTGAGATCCGCTCCTTGATGCTCCTCTCAAACATGATCCTGCTTTCGGGAGTGATCTCTCCGGATAGCATGATCTTGATGTCAGCAAAGCGCATCGCCATCAGCAGTTCCTTTGTGGATGAGTCCAGCTTCACCCCTCCGCTCCCATCGTAGTGGATGTATTCATTGGTATCGCCCATGGGATAATCAAACTCCGATGTTCTGGTATTTACCAGCACGAAATCATTATCCATCTCGCCGTAGTAGACCTGTGGCACCTCGACCTGCAGTTCTTCATCCTGGACCGTATATATCGGAGGAATATCCTTTATGAGATAGTTGGGCATGCCCTCTTTTGTGACGCTGTTTACAGGGCTCATCACGACACCAAAACCGTGCGTATATACCAGATGGAGATTAACCCATGTCTTTGCCTGGAGCCGTTCCTGATTCATCTCTCTTGGGGCAATCATCACCTCGGTGTAGCTTCCGTTGATCTCGTACCGGTCAATGTCAATCCCTGAAAGGTCATAGTACAGCCTCATCTCCTGTGTTTGCTTGTACGTCTGTGTTAGCGGTCTACAGTCCAGAATCCGGACATTATCCAGCGTATCCGTCGCGTTCGATAGGATTTCAGGGGTCATCATCTCGACAGAGAAGTCTTTCTCCTCCACTTCAGTTAGTCCGTAAGCGATCTTTGTGAACCTGATGTTATTCTCGATGTACGGCTGTTCCAGCTTCTCCTCGTTTGGTGAAACCTTGAAAGCCTGCACAAATCCCGGGATCACAACCGGAGCAATTATGGCGATTAGTAGATAAAACACGATTACGAACACCAGTATATGCCTTTTTCCCGGGCTTTGCTGCTTTGAGATTGCGAATATCCAGACGAAACACAATGCTGCGATGATTATCGCCATGATCATCAGTAGCCTGATTACCGGCAGGTATGCGACGACATCAGCGTAGCCAGCCCCTACCACAATCCCTTTTTCAGAGTACATGATCGAGAATCGGGCAAGGTAGTGACCTGCGGCGAGAAGGACGAAGAAGAACGAACCAAGGACTGTTAGATGCACCAGTGCCTTCTGCCCCATGCTTGAGATTGCCGATTTGAAGTCAGCACCATGTATTGTACCGTCCTGTGCGATGATCTCTGGCTGTTTGAAGAAGCGGATTATGAAGGACTGCAGGTAATCCACAAGCACCATGATGATCGTGATTATTACACAGGCCATCAGGAAGTTCCGGACAGCGAGCATGAATGGCAGGGAGAAGACGTAAAAGGAAACGTCCTGTGAAAAGATCGGGTCCTGCAGGTTAAAGGGCACCTGATTCAGGTACTGTAGCACTACGAACCATTTGGTGGAGCTTGCAAGCCCCACAAAGAAGGATATGACCAGGACAACCATGAACTTCAGCTTGAACGAAATCTTTGACTCGTTCAACCGCGAAGAGATCTGGAGATTGATCAGGGCAAACGCGAGAAAAACCGATGCTGGGAGTATGAAGAGGAGTATCTTTGCCTTTAAGCTGATCATGAAGATCTGGGACGCGCCAAGAGCATCAAACCACCAGTAATCGGTGATCAGCCGGACTATCCAGGATATGGACAGGATGAAGATCACCGATAGGGCGATGACAATAGCTTTGAATTGATCCCGATCCTGCGGCATATAGACAATAAGGGATGCATCTTTTATAAAGGCTGTGGAAAACCTCCGCAGTGCTACAACCAGAGAGCGTACGTACGTCCTCGGATCATCTGCTTTTATTTCTATGATAATTCGTTTTTAGGTGGTTATATTTGAACCACTTTTCACGCTCACAAATTCCCCCCTTCTCCGTCCTCCGTTATCTACATATAAACTAAACTGAAAAACATTGGAGATTTATTCTTGCATCAAACTCCTTCAAACAAACATTTTAGAGAGCCCCAGCCCTTTTTGCCGAAGGCAAAAAGCCACCTCGTCCTTCCGCTACACATCTACCTCACTGTTTACCGCTCAAGGATTGTGCCTGCTACTTACAGATATTATAATAGAGTGCATAAATAAATTTTGTTGGCACAACCTTTCGCTCGGGTCGTAACCCTCGCTCAAGGCGGGACATCCACAAGGTGCTCTCGTCGCTTGGTTCGAGTTCTCGCTTTTGGGCGATGGACGTTTTTGAGAACCGGCAGGGGTGTCCTTCTGCTGATAGATTGCCGACGTGTGCAGGGGTGGGGATTCTACGAACAGCAGTTTCATTTATGAACTATATTTTTTCAATCCACAGCATTTCTTATATTTTCTTCCGCTACCACATATGCACGGTTTATTAGGACCATATTTCTTGGAAATGTTGTGAGGTAACTGGTTTGACCCTTTTAATGGATTAATACGACCTGAAAACTCAATTGAGCCATTAGGATTTGCTTTGAATCCCTTTTCGGTTATCACTTCACAATCGGACAAATTTAAGTTAAGTCCCTCTCTTTTTTCAATTTCACTATATCCAACAAGTTTAAGGGTTCTTTTATCACCAATTACCTTGACTTTGTTATAAACCATATTAATTCTCTCAACTATAATTCCCTTGGGTGGAATACATAAGATTGACAAAGATATATTTCCAGGTCGCTGGCGAATAATAACTCTTCGGTCTCTGCATTCAATATCCCAATTTCCTGTATGACCAAACCATTCATTGTTACTGATTTCTAAAGACAATACGTTATTATCATCATAGAATTTAGCGTTCAATTTATATGGTTCGCTTTGACTAGTTGGAAGTATAAAAGACAAAATTGGCTCATTATTAATAGTTATCAAATTAGAAGGATTTCGAAAAACATTACTAGCTAACCATATAAATGCATCAGGGGTATTAATATCAAAGGCATCATGACATTTTTTATTGATGATACAGTATGGACTTTTTCTAGCTTCAATAGCTTTTTGTTTGGACCAATATTTTCGAGTAATGCGGGAATGGCAATGTTCACATAATAATGCTATATTTTGTGGGTCATGAGTAGTAGCATTTGAGAATTCAGGATCAAGATGTTCATAACTGACAATTGCAAGACCACAAATCACGCAGCCAAAACCGCATTCTTGGCGAACTTGTCTTTTAATAGGATCAGGAATATCCCGGGATAATCCATATTTATTCGTTGTAGTCATAACTATACATCCTATATTAAAGCAATTTTAGTATTGTATCAATTCTTTCAATGCTGTGGATATTTACTTGCTTCGTTCATAAATGATAATTATATAGTATAATCCCTTTCCACCCCTGCCTACGCTACCATCGCCCAACGCTCTACTGCACTTTCACAGCTCCCGCACCCGTTCGCTCCGCTGGCCTCCGGCCTGCTCGCTCAAAGCCCCGACCACTCCCCACTCCGAATAAATTCTGGGTCATCCGTTAGCTGTAGGATGGGTATTTGGCAAGAGCGTGATAAATGTAATTTTTGAGATTGGAGAGATACTGATAAATCACTCTGTTTCTCCTACCCGCTTCTTTATTTTATCCCATCCTCCTTCGTGTTCCACAATCATTTTTGGCGTTATGTTGTGCCCCTCAATTAGACTACCGTTTCCACCTTTCCAAATAGGCACGTTTAACTCTTCTATCACTCTTTCTATTTTTCTTGACTCCTTATCCCTTATAATACCTTTCTGATGCATAAACGAAGAGAAAAACTCATGTGCTTTCAAACCCGCCATCCCTTTTGCATCGTTAAGAGAAAGGAAACCGAAATAACTTCCCAGATACGCATTTAAAGATTCCTCTGAATAACTGAAAAAGAATCCACCTTTTCTCTCCTCTATCTCGCCAAAGTATTTCATAATGAGCTCAAAGAACAAATCCCCCGTTACCCATTCTAACGACTTCTCGATATGCAAATACCTGATAAACTCTGTAGCAAATAAATAAACGTTATCCTCATAATTCGCGTTGGTGATCAAAAAGTCTTCCCTTTTCCAATCTCTTCTTAGCTCACCGCGTAAAGTATTCACCGTATTTTGTAGCTGTTCATCGTCTAAAGTCGCTGGTTCTTCTCCCCAAAAGTCCAGCCCTTTTAAATCTTTAAAAAAATCTCTTTCTGCCTCTTCCTCTCCATAGTTCGGTGAGGTAATATACTCACGAATAGCACAAAAAATAGCTCTTTGATTTAGTTCGTCAATCCCCCACGACATGATTTCATCTGAATTTTTCAGTTTTTTATATGCCATTCGACTTAATTCCGATGTCTCCTCTGCCATGCCGTATAATCTAAAAATGTCTAAAGCTACTGCGATATAGTCTACCCCTTTCTCAGGGTCTCCTTCAAAATGCTTGATTATCTCGTTCATTCGCTCCTTTTCACCCTGCGGGGCATAATAATGTAGCCGGTAGTAGTCATAGTACTGGTAATCAGCCATATACTGTACCGGTCTTTGCTCTTTTAGGGTCTCCAATAACTTTATTCCTTCTTCTACCCGGCTTTTCGTGGCTAAATCATTAAAGACGTTATCCACAGCACCAAACAAATCTTCCCAGAACCCTTCCTCCTCTTCACGTGCAAATGTGTTATAAAGCAAATCCAATTTACCCTCCACTTCTAACTTCTCAAAATCGTCCCACCATGCATCTATACCTTCGCGCATTCCGGTAGTGGTAACATACTCCTCTCGCACCTCATTCTCTTCTGCTTTCTCAATTGGCTCTTCCCGCTTACCTTTTATCTTCTTCTTCCCTTTCTTCCCTTTCCTTTTACTCATACACTCCTCCTTTATATGCTATGGCGTTTAATTTTACTTACAAGTTTTGTAAACGCTTTTCCAACGCTTCGCTGAAATAATTGTTTCATTGGCAACGCTTTCTTTTAACTATTTCCGCAAGTATAACATAACTGATTATTATGAGTCCTAATTGGGAGGCAGAGCAAAAAGCGCCGCTCAAAAACGAGCGTGAAAAGCTTGACGAGAAGATGGCCAAGCTTGAAAGGAATGTGGAAGCGCTTGTGATAGAGGAAAAGCAGTTGAAGGCCGATATGGAACGTGAAGAAGACGCCGAGGATGATGCTAAATTCCAGCGCTTGGAAGAACGAGCAATAGCGCGGCTAAGAAATAAGCAGGCCGCGCTTAAAAAGCAGTTGAACGAGCTCAAAAAGGAACAGCGCGCGTTGACGCAGCAGGAAAAGCAGTTGAATGCTTTGATAGAACATGAAAAATATCCTGAATGGCTTGAACTGAAGAAAAAACGTGATAATGCGATTAAAGAAGTGGAACGACTGGAATCAGAAATGAAAAAACTTATCTAAATATTATTTATAATCACAATGGCTACAACTTCGATCTATCATAGCACGTTAAAGGAAAAATTAGATACTGAGCTAAATATAGCACTAGCGGCGAGGAAAAAGGGCCTTGACCCCGCTCCAACTTCTGAAATCAACATAACAAAAGACCTTGCAGAGCGAGTCGAGGCACTCATAGGGGTAAAAGGTTTGGGTGCGAGGATAAGAGAACTAGAGCAAGCGGGCAATAGCAGAGAGGAGTTGGCACTGAAAATCGGCTATGACTTCGTAGAGAATAAGTTTGGCGAGTATAGACGGATAGAGATAGTAGATCATGCGGTAAGAACCGCAGTTGCGATCCTCACCGAAGGTGTAGTTGCGGCACCTATCGAAGGTATATCTCGTGTCGAATCAGATAGAAACGATGATGGTAGCGAGTATATAAAAGTATTTTATTCAGGTCCGATAAGAAGTGCAGGTGGAACTGCACAGGCGCTATCTGTACTGGCTGCTGATTATATAAGACGTAGAATGGGCTTTGCTGCTTATCAGCCACGCGAAAATGAAATAGGTCGGTACGTATTAGAAGTTTCAGTATACGAGCGAATAAGTGGCTTGCAATACAAGCCTACGGACGAAGAGATAAAGG
>JAUWVD010000157.1 GCA_030617585.1 Candidatus Methanophagales archaeon | reverse complement strand
TCAGTAGAAGACACAACAAATATCGAAGATTTTATAATGCCCGTGAAAATTCCGGATGCGGTGGAAGCGGCACTTACTGCGGACAAAATCATATCTTTATAATTACCGTCTGTCTGCTACCATCCCTCCTTCTCTTTTTTTTCCGATAACTTTTTTGTGTAGAGACGAGACGGACACGAAGAAAATCGAAAGATATTTAATGTGTACGGAATTGATTTAATGGCAGAAAGTTTAATAAATAGGAGAACAAAAGAGGTAAAGAAAATGGCTGAAGCGGAAGATAAAGATGGAAATGGAGTAGAGACCACTGTCGTTTTGATAGGACATGGGAGCAGATTGCCATATAACGAAGAGGTGTTAGAGGGGCTGAGGGAGCGAATGGAGATGCGAGGGATATTTAAAGATGTGAAAGTAGCATTTATGCAATTGAACTCGCCGAGTATAAAAGACGTGTTAAGAACGCTGGCTAAGGATGGGGAGAAGAATATAGTGGCTCTGCCTGTTTTTTTGGCTGACGGTGCACATACCACGGAGGACATCCCGGAGACGCTGAAGATAGCCTTCGAGGGGGAATGGGGAGAGGTAGGACGTGATGTGAAACTAACTTACGCAAAGCCAATCGGAGTGGACGAGCGGATTGTGGATATTTTAGTGGACCGAGTGAAAGAAGCGGTGGAAGGGGAATGAGGTAATTATGAGGGCAAAGGGCAAAGGGCAAAGGGCTAAAGGCAAATAAAATATATTCGCATAGAGGGGTTCATACTGAGGAGCGGTGCGGAATGTCTTTTCCCAGTCAGCCGATAGTATCAGCACGGCAATGTCGGCGGTGTGATATGGGCGAATTTATACTGCAGGATGAGCGGAATAACATTCTGTAGCTAAATCCCCCTATCACCCAGTTTCTTCGCTATATCTACGAGAGCGCGCTATTTTTACGTGCATCTAAATATCCCATTATGTCGCTCTCATCTATTTTTTCCGCCTCCTCTAGTGTTTTCCCTATTATCTCCTCGGTAAGGGCAGAACCAGACGAAAAAGTTCAGATAGTATTCAATGGCTTTATCCGAATAGCCGGACTCTTTCAATAGATCTTGTATTTTACTATTTTATCGTTTCATCATCTGTTTGAACTCTTCGTAAACGGCCTTTACTTCATCTACCGAAGCTTCATCCTCTAAAGTGGAAAGGTCTCCAATAGGCTTATCCATTATAATAGTTTTTAAAACACGTCTCATTATCTTACCAGACCTTGTCTTGGGCAGTTTTTCTACAAAGTGAATCTCCTGTGGCGTAGCAATAGGACCTATTTGCTTACGAATTTCCTTGATTATTTCTTGTTTCAGATTCTCTGCTGGTTTATAGCCTTGCTTCAATATTGCAAAGACGATAATATTCTCGCCCTTTATAGGGTCTGGCGTGCCAATGACCGCAGCCTCCGCAACAAATGGTGTCTCCACAACAGCACCTTCTACCTCTGCGGTACCCAATCGATGCCCAGCTACTTTTAGCACTTCATCTGTCCTTCCAAGCAACCAGAAGTAGCCATCTTCGTCCTTCATCGCATAATCGCCGGTATAAAACATACCTTTAAATTTAGACCAGTAGACCTCTTTGTACCTTTTTGGGTCTTTGTAAAGCCCCATCAACATACCAGGCCAGGGTTTTCGTATTACCAAATGCCCTTTTATACCCCTATCTACTAGATTGCCTTCCTCGTCTACTACCTCTGCGTCTATACCAGGTAAAGGCAGAGTTGCAGAACCAGGTTTAAGAGGCACGAGTTCTATACCAGGTACGGGAGAAATCATTATCCCTCCTGTCTCAGTCTGCCACCAGGTATCTACTATCGGACATCTCTCGTCACCTATATTCTTGTAATACCATGCCCATACTTCAGGATTGATAACCTCACCGACCGAGCCGAGGATTTTCAAACTGCTCAAATTATATTTCTTTATTCGCTCTTCTCCATAACGCATAAACATCTTGATTGCAGTTGGAGAGGTATAAAAGATTGTGACACCATACTTCTCGATAATCTCCCACCATCTATCAGGATTCGGAAAATCAGGTGCTCCTTCATACATGAGTACTGTTGCACCATGAAGTAAAGGCGCATAAACTATTGATGTGTGTCCTGTCACCCAGCCTACATCTGCAGTGCACCAATAGACCGACTCATCAGATATGTCAAAGACCCATTTGTAGGTGGAATAAATGTAGGCCAAATATCCCCCTGTTGAGTGGACGACTCCTTTAGGCTTCCCCGTGGTTCCAGACGTGTAGAGGATATACAATGGATGGGTAGAGTCCAATTGCTTTGGTTCTACATATTCATCGGCATCTTTTATTAAATCCTGGTATAGGTGGTCTCTACCCGCCACCATATTTATATCTTCTTCCGTCCGTTTTATCACAACTACATTCTCTATGGTCGGAGTAGTCTTCATGGCTTCGTCAACGATCGTTTTAAGCGGTATGTATTTCCCCCTTCTTCTTCCAACGTCCGCGCATATCAATACCTCTGCCGATGTGTCATTGATTCTATCTGCCAGTGCCTGGCTACTGAACCCGGAAAATACAACTGTATGGATAGCACCTATTCTCGCAGTGGCAAGCATGGCGATCGTGAGTTCAGGAATCATAGGCAAGTATAATACTACCCGATCACCCTTTTTCACGCCAAGATTCTCCAGCACGGATGCAAACTTGTTCACTTCTCGATAGAGTTGAAAATAACTGAAAGCTTTTGTATTTCCCGCTTCATCTTCCCAATATAAAGCCACTTTATTCTTATGCCAGGAATATAAATGTCTATCTACACATAGGTAAGATGCATTGAGCCTACCACCAACGAACCATTTTGCAAATGGCTCTTCCCATTCGAGTACTTTTTCCCAGGGTTTAAACCATTCTAGTTTTGTCGCTTCTTTCGCCCAGAAACGTTCTATGTCTGCGGTTGCACTCTTTTGAAAGTCTATATACTCTTTTATCGGATAAAATTTCGCTTTTTCCATGATTAATGCCACCTTCTTTTAACTTCAATTCATATATATGTAGAATGAACGTACATAAAAATATCAAAAGTAATCATGAAAGTACGCCCGGTAAAATTTTAATGTATTATCCGGAACCAATGAGTTTGAGAGGTGGTCGATAGAGATGAAAAAGGAGAAGAAGTTTGGCACGCTCTGTGTTCATGCGGGAGAAGGGACCGACAAACTGTATGGGGCACATACAACGCCGATATATCAGACTTCCACCTTTGTATATGACAATGCCGAGCAAGGAGCCGCAAGGTTCGCCGGCGAAGAAGAGGGATATACGTATATGCGCGTAGCGCCAAACACACCTACACATGCCGCTTTTGT
>JAUWVD010000063.1 GCA_030617585.1 Candidatus Methanophagales archaeon | reverse complement strand
CACTGAATGGTTTAACAAACCTGCTACTCCTGACTTCACGGAACAGAGGGACGAGATGATGTCAATATTGCAGAAGGAGGCGGAGCTGCAAGAGATAGTCCAGCTTGTTGGCGCGGATGCACTTCCGGCACGTGAACGAGGAACCTTAGAAGTAGCTCGTATGATACGCGAGGATTTCTTGCAACAGAACGCTTACCATGACGTGGACTCCTACTGCTCTTTGGAGAAGCAGTATCTAATGGCAAAAATCATTCTGCAGTGGTATGACCTCGCAAGCGAAACGATAGATTATGGTGTGGGTATAGGTAAAATCGAGGGTATGGGGATAAAAGATGCCATGGCGAGGATGAAGTATGTGCCAAGTGAAGAGTTTGAGAAGCGATACGATGAGATGGTGAAAGAGATGAAAGATGAATTCGAAGCATTAAAGAGGAAGGAAGCAGAATCAGCATAATAAAATATAAAGGGGTGAAAAGAAATGGCGGTAGATATATCGGCACGTGAATATACAACAATAAGAGAGGCAGCAGGTCCTTTAATTGTGGTAGAAGGCGTAGAGGGCGTTGCGTATGGCGAGGTTGTAAAGATAGTTACACCGAGTGGCGAAGAGAAGATGGGGCAGGTGTTAGAAGCGAGAAAAGGACTCGCTGTGATTCAGGTCTTCGAGGGCACTTCGGGAATAGATACGGCAAAGACAAGGGTGAGGTTCACCGGCGATATAATGCGGGTAAGTGTTGCACAAGATATGGTGGGTCGCTTTTTTGATGGTCTGGGCAGACCCATTGATGGTGGACCTGAGGTAATACCAGAAGATAGACTTTCTATTACTGGCGAGGCGATAAACCCCACAGCGCGGGATTATCCTCGTGAATTCATTCAAACTGGCATTTCCACTATTGACGGGATGAACACGCTGGTACGGGGGCAGAAGTTACCGATATTCTCCGGTGCCGGAATGCCGCACAATGCCCTTGCAGCACAAATAGCGAGACAGGCAAAGGTATTAGCCTCTGGGGAGCCGTTCTCCGTTGTGTTTGCCGCAATGGGCATCACCCATGAGGAAGCATCATTCTTCATGCACGATTTCGAACGCACAGGCGCAATCGAGCGTATAGTAGCCTTCCTTAATCTGGCAGATGATCCTGCGATCGAGCGAGTGATAACGCCGAGAATGGCATTGACAACTGCGGAGTTCCTCGCATACGAATATGATATGCATATCCTCGTTATTCTCACGGATATGACAAACTACTGTGAGGCGCTACGAGAAATAGCAGCGGCACGAGAAGAAGTCCCTGGAAGAAGAGGTTATCCCGGATACATGTACACTGACCTCTCAATGAATTACGAGCGTGCAGGCAGAATAAAAGGGCGAAATGGTACGATCACACAAATACCTATACTGAGTATGCCGGATGATGACATAACTCATCCTATACCGGACCTTACGGGATATATTACTGAGGGTCAGTTCGTGCTTTCACGAGACCTACATAGGAGGGGCATATTCCCACCGGTGGACGTTTTACCTTCGCTCTCGAGATTAATGAACGAAGGTATAGGACCAGAAAGGACGAGGGAGGACCATTCGGGTGTATCCAATCAGCTTTATGCGGGTTATGCAGAAGGGCGGGACATGCGTGATTTGGTTGCGGTAGTAGGCGAGGAAGCGCTGACGAGTAGGGATAGAAAATATCTGGAATTTGCCGATGAATTTGAAAAGCGGTTTGTTACACAGGGCAAAAACGAGGATAGAAGTATAGAAGAGACGTTAGACCTTGGTTGGGATTTGATGGCAACGCTGCCTGAAGGAGAACTCAAAAGGATTGACGAGCAGATAATAAAGAAGTATCATCCAAGCCATAAGGGCTAAAAAGATTATGATGGCAACGGGAAAAATATTGATAACGCTTACGCCCTCAGAGTCAAAGCGATTGATTGCAAAGGGCGTAACGAATATGGAAGAAGTGCAACGAGCTTTGAAGCATGGGAGTATCATAATAACGCTGGGAACCACAAACGCTTATGTGGCCGAGGAGATTTTGAATGCATTGTCTAGCTCGGAAAGGGGAATAGATAGACAGAGATACGCAGCAGGTGTCATAACTTCTGAAGGTACTTGTATAGTTCCAAAAGCGGATAGAGAAAAAGAGGTGCTTATAACTGACGGGAAAATAAGTGATGAAGACATAGAGCAGGCTATTGAGGAGTTATCACCGGAAGATGTGTTTATAAAGGGTGCAAATGCATTGGATGCTACTAAGACCGCAGGGATATTCATGGCACATGCCGCCGGTGGCACGATAGGGGCCGCGGTTGGTATTGTTATGGCAAGAGGTGTGAATTTTATCATTCCTGTTGGTATCGAAAAAACAATACCATATTCTATTACCGAAGCTGCGAAACGAGTGGGGCAGGGTAGATTTTACAAATCGGTGGGTAAGCCAGTGGGCTTGATGCCCGTGCATGGTACGGTAATCACAGAGGTTGAAGCGCTGAAGATATTAGGTGCGGATACGGCATTTCCGATAGGTGCAGGCGGTGTGGATGGCGGTGAAGGCAGTGTCGTTATCTGCGCTGAAGGTAGTACAGCGAAGATGGATGAACTGATGGCGCTTATAACGCAAATAAAAGTGGAAGCTAGTGCAAAAGTGGTAGATAGGGATGGTGTGGCTTGAAGCGTATTTTTGGCAGTAAACAGAAGAGATCCGGGGGTTATATTTGGTAAGGTGAAGATGGCGCATGTTTACATCTTACTGACAATAAGCTCTTTAATCCTGTTTATTCCTGTTATATTTATCATTGACAGAGTGGAAGCTCTGCTGCTCCTGTTACCTACTTACTTCCTGCTCAAGAGTTTAATCCCAATGATTAAGGGAGAATGGATGGACAAGGGAGGCGTGGGCGCTATATGCAAGAATGGATTTATAGGGATGCTCTTTATATTCGTTGCACTCACGGGTATTTTCATTATAAAAGGTTTAGTACAGATTTTTTAATTATGCACCGATTTTTCTTGCCCCTTATTGAACATGTTCCCTGCTCGGAACGCCACGCGATATGTTATATTCACCATCGAATATGTACATAAAAGAATATGATTATATGCTCGAATAAAAGACCATAAGTATACTATCAAATATTAGTGCAACACAGAAATGGTGGAATGGACGCCGAAAAATATTGAAGAACTTTTTGAACGGGACCTCCATGAGCTTGGAGAAGTTGCAGATTCTATCAATCGGCGGAATGGAAACACTGTAACGTTCGTTGTTAATAGACATATAAACTATACGAATATATGCGTTTCTCGATGTCCGCTCTGCGCTTTCTACCGCGATGTTGGAGATAATGATGCGTATTTCATGCGCGTTGAAGAGGTGCTTGAGAAGGTTGCAGAAGCGGTAAAAATGGGGGCTACTGAGCTTCATATTGTCGGTGCACTCAATCCGGAAATGAGCATAGAATACTTTGAGGCAATTTTCGGGCTGATAAAGAGTAAGTTTCCACACGTTATCATCAAAGCATTGACCGCAACAGAAATACACTTCCTCTCGCAGGTCGGGAGAATGAGTGTAGAGGAAGTGCTCTCAAGGTTGCAGGACGCCGGACTGCAAGCAATGCCAGGCGGTGGCGCGGAGATCCTCGATGATGAGATACGAGCAGTTATCTGTCCGAAGAAGCTCAAAGCGGACGAATGGCTTCGGATAATGGCGATAGCCCATAGCAAAGGAATAAAAAGCAATGCCACAATGCTCTTTGGGCATATAGAAACGCCGAAACACAGGGCTATTCATCTCTACAAACTATGGCAGTTGCAGGAGAAAACAGGTGGGTTCGTTTCCTTCATACCACTTCTTTTCTATCCGGAAAACACCGAACTCGCAGCGGCCGGATTAGTCAAAGAGAAAACAAACCCTATTGATATTCTCAAAACGATCGCGGTTTCAAGAATAGTGCTACATAATTTTAGGAGTATAAGGGCTTACTGGGTTGCACTTGGCGAGAAGCTTGCGCAAGTCGCTTTAAATTATGGTGCGAACGATTTGGATGGAACGCTTATGGAGGAGCGGGTTACACATGCGGCTGGTGCTAAAACGCCACTTATGCTTCATAGGGATAAGATTATAGGATTTGTGAAGGGCGTGCATAAAGTACCCGCGGAAAGAGACACATTTTACAATATCTTGAGGGTGTATCAATGAGCGTAAAAATAGGCAAATTCGGGTTCGTGAATAACTACTTACCCTATTACCAGCTTGAGCAGAATGGGATGCAGGTAATAGAAGCATTGCCAAAGCAGCTTGCCGAGATGTTTGAAAAAGGGGGACTAGATTTCGCACCCGTTCCTTCGTTCTATTATATAAAGAATATGGCTAAATTGAAGAGCTATGATTTCTGTGTCGCCTCGAAGAATAGCGTTTTGAGTGTCATTCTCGTTTCGAATGGAAAAAAGCGTGAAGGCGATAATGAGTCTATTGCAGTAACAAATCAAACAGTGACATCGCTCAACCTACTTAAAATCATTTTGCACGAGAAGGGGCTGAAAAACAGGATTGTACCGCTGAATGAGGGTAAAGCAAGCGAATTACTTAAGCGTTGCAATCATGCACTTGTTATTGGTGATGACGCTATCAAGGCGAGGATGACATATGAAGTGGTTATGGATTTGGGCGAGGAATGGCATGAATTAACTGGCTATCCTATGGTGTTTGGGATTTCCGTTTCGCGTAAAGAGGAGGATATGAGTGAAATAAACAGGAAAGTGATGGAATCGGTCGTGTGGGGGAAGAAGAATGTTGATCTGATTGTATCGGCAGCAGAGAAGAAGTTCGGAATGCCCGTAGAATTTCTCGCACGGTATTTCAGATCGCTTACGTTCCAGATGGGCGCGAAAGAAAAGAGAGGGCTTGAACTGTTTGAGGAGAAGTGTCATGAATACCGATTACTCTGAATGGAAAGAGTATGTGGAAAAGAATCTGGAAGGAGTGGATTTGAGTTTTGAAGAGGCACAGCACCTGTTTGATATGCCTTTGCCTGTTATTGGCAGAATCGCAGATGAAGTAAGGAGAAGGAGATGTGGCGAGCTTGTGACATTCGTTATTGATAGAAACATAAGCTATACAAACCGATGCGTATCAAGCTGCAAATTCTGCGCCTTTTATGCGAAAAATAGCGAAGAGAGCTATGTCCTGAGTAAGGAAGAGATTCTAAGGAAAGTTGAAGAAACAGTTGATGTTGGTGGGACGCAAATACTCATCCAAGGTGGACATAACCCTGAGATCTGCATTGAAGGGTATGAAGACTTGATTTCGACGATAAAGCGAGAATTCCCGGAGGTACAACTGCACAGCCTCTCGCCTCCGGAGATATATTTCATTGCGCGGAACGAAGGTATAGGCATAAGAGAAACACTTGAACGGTTACGAGAGGCGGGACTTGATTCATTGCCTGGCGGAGGTGCTGAGATCCTATCTGATAGGGTTCGGAAGGTCATCAGCCCGAATAAGGTCGGTGCGGATGACTGGATTGAAGTGATGGAGATTGCACACAGCATAGGTATGAAGACAACGGCAACTATGATGTTTGGGCATATTGAAACGAACGAAGAGATCGTGGAGCATCTTTTCCGGATACGCGATTTGCAGAATAAAACGAAAGGGTTTACTGCTTTTATACCATGGACGTTTCAGCCGAAGAATACTGAACTGTATGAGATTATAAAGGTGCCCGTATCGGTAACGCGATATTTGCAGGTGTTAGCGATTTCACGTATTGTTTTGCATTCTATAAGGAATGTGCAGGCGTCATGGCTCACGCAGGATTTTGATGTGGGCAAGCTAGCACTGTTTTTTGGCGCGAACGACTTTGGGGGGACGATACTGGAGGAGAATGTTGTAACCGCAGCGGGGAAGGAGCATAAACCGGCGCGGGTTGAGGAGATAATAAAAGCGGTAGAATCGGTTGGCAGGCCAGTGGCACAAAGGAATACGAGGTATGAGGTTTTGTGATGATGATACAAGATTTTGAGCAATCGCATAACCTTTTTATACTTCCCACCGCAAAATACTAATGAACCATGATCATAGCACATACACCAGATGCAGATGATGCATTCATGTTTTACGGATTGTTAAGCGGTAAAGTCCGTGTCAATTTTGAAATAGAGCAAGTAGTAGAGGACATAGAAACGCTAAACAGAAGAGCTTTCAATGCCGAAATAGATGTCACAGCGCTCTCAGCCCACGCTTATGCCTTTCTTCATGACAAATATCGTATCTTATCTACCGGTGCAAGCGTAGGCGATGGATATGGTCCGGTAGTGGTTGGAAGCAGAGATATGTCCGTAGAAGGCAAGAAGATTGCAGTGCCTGGAAGATACACCACAGCGAACCTGCTGCTGAAGCTAGCTGTTGATCATTTCCAGCCGGTCGAAATGAGATTTGATGAGGTCATACCAGCAGTGAAGAGCGGAGAAGTTGATGCGGGTCTGCTAATCCATGAAGGTCAGATAACATATCCGCAGCACAAACTCAAAAAAATCCTTGATTTGTGGCATTGGTGGTATGAGAAGACACAGTTGCCTTTGCCCTTGGGCATTAATGCTATAAAGAGAGATGTGCCTGAAGAGCAACAGCGTGTATTCCTCGCGGCCATGCGAGAAAGCGTGCAATATGCACTGGAGAACGTAGATGAAGCCATGCAATATGCAATGAAATATTCACGGGGTGC
>JAUWVD010000058.1 GCA_030617585.1 Candidatus Methanophagales archaeon | reverse complement strand
ATAAGTGCCAGGAGCAGGAGAATAAAGCTATTCAGGATTATTGCAAGGGCTATCGCAAATATAATGCCAAGTGCAGTGGCGAAGCAGGCGATTAGCAATGCTTCCTCTTTTCTTAGCTCGCCTCTCACCAGCGGTCTATCCGTCCTCCGGTTTGCTATGTCCGAGTCCAGGTCACAATAATCGTTTAACGCGAAGGTGCCTGCTTGAATGAATAGTGCGATAAGAAAGCCTAAAATCGCTACTGCATAAGAACTCCCGCCTGCTATAACTATCCCTATTAGCACTCCAAACCCGTACATCAATCCATGCTCCGCCCTCGTTAGTTCCCAGACGGCTTTTAGTTTTCGCTTCATAAACCTTTTCTTTTTAAAAACCTTTATTTCAAAAAGGTTTAAAAGCTTTACCAAAGAAATAGTATATTATCAAGATGGGTAAACTATTTACTGGGGGTTCCCTTAGTTATCCTTTTGAATAACGATACGCAAAAAACAGAAATCTTTTTATACTATCAATCAGTTATAGGGACTATAAGAGGTAACGATATGTAGCTACAACCTATTTGGGAGGAAGGTGCGTATGCAACTTAATAAATTACTTGATGATATAATATTTAGGGCAGTTTACGAAGAGGTAAAAGTAGAATGTGAACTCCCTTATTGTTCTTTCGAATTGATAGAGGAAATAGAAGAAAAGATAAAAACAGATGAAGATTTTAGCTGGCGATATAAAGAGGAATTGAGTAAACAACTTCAAAAGCAAGGTTACGAAAAATTGGAAGTGATTGACATTGACACTTCTTCTAATTGCTTGAAAGTTAGATATACGATATATTATTCCGGACGTAAAGAGTATCCGGAGGTCCATTTAAAATCTCTTTTAATCTTCCATGAAGAAATGGGTAATGACATATATAATCCGGATGTTTTTGATGAAATTGTAGAGAGAGCAAGAGAAGACTTAGGGGAAAACGGCAAAGTAGAGCGGCTCAATCATTTCGCTATTCTGTTTAAAGCTGCTATGGATACGGATTTGAGTCCGATTGAGCAGTTACGTGTTAAGCTCTGATACCGTCTTCAAGATTCTGGGGAGCGAAAGAGACATTTATTGACCTGTCAGACAAAGAGCCAAAAATAAAGCTCACATAATTGTCGCCGAGGCCTGGATATATATCATTCAGATAGTTGATGGCCGTTTCCCTGCTTAGTTCACTAATATTTAAGTCCTGGTATATCGTGTGCTGAGTTTTTATGAATCCATATTCAAAAACACGATAAATATCGTAGGTAATAGGATACTGTATCACGCTCGCGGTTTCAATAAAGGTAACATTGTTATTATATGTGATGCTATTGAGATGCCCATGCCCAGAAAGAACGGCGACAACATTAGTATAGTTATTTAGCATGACCTAAAAATCCTTCTTATTCTCTATGTATGGGTTAAAACCCGAAATGGCACAAAGCTCAGCGAGTCCTGGTACATCATTAACCAAAAAATGCAAGCATATTATGGTTGCAACAGCAAAGCAAAAGAGGTAATTACCTGCGTCTAATGGGGAGGTAGTGAAATTGTTTATCTCATTAAATGAGCTATAATTGGCTCCTTCTATCGCATCCGATATATTCGTAATATCTCTTTCAGGTCCGTCATTATCAGCTACACACAATGCCTCTCCAGATGCAATACTTGTGAACAGACGGGATATAAAAAGGAACAAATATTTTCATACGTTTTGTATCCTTTCTTTAGATTAATAAAAATGGAAATAGAATATGAAGTGCAGATAAGGAAAGCAACAGAAGCGGATCTGCGAGATATTGTACGTCTATGGAAGGGGAATATAAGAACAATAAATACATCGTCAGATATAGCGGATTTGTACCATTCCTTCGAGCGATATTCCTTTGTCGTTACTATGGCAGATAAGGTTATTGGTTTTGTCAGTGGCGCGATAAGAAGAGGGCATGGACATATATCCGGACTTGCAGTGTATAAGGGATATAGAATGAAAGGAATAGGAAAAAGGTTATTAAAGATAGTGGATCACGAATTTCTTGCGTCAGGTTTCGATAAAGTCACGCTGGAGGTCAGAAAAAGTAACTGGGGTGCGATAAAATTTTACAAAAAACAGGGTTATAAACGGGCATATCCCATTAAAGGCTATTATGCAGATGGCGAGGATGCAATAGTGTATGAGAAGAAGATTTGAATTCTACGCTCCATCCTTTGACATTTTTTCTTGTAGTTCTTTTACACTAAATCCACCTTTACTGTTTTCCCTTCCATCACTGCTTCTTCTGCGATCTCTACCACAACCTGCCTTGTATCCCATACTATCGTTTCGTTTTCTATATGACCTATCCTTATGACATAGGGGGCTGCGAGAACATCAAAATTTGTGTATCCGACTCTTTCTATCGGCACTTCTGTTGAATATGGCACAACGAACTCGTAGGTGCCGTTAGGCATTGCTATTTGAGAGTACATAAATTCTCTACCCTGGTTTGTGGTTATATTTGTCGCTATCCCAACAATAGCACCCTTAGGTGCTCTACCTTCTATCTTCGCCCCTTTCACATATTCGAAAACCTTTACAAAGCTCATCGGCGAAACGAAAGGCGGGGTCCATCTAGCTATATCTAGATATTCAGGATCGGTAAAGCCATGACGAAGTTCATACGCTAATCGTTCTGCCATAGTATAATTAGATCCAACATAGCATTCCCATGCCTGCAAGTCATCGGTTTTGACATTTAGAATAGCATGTGGTACCATGTATGTGGATGACTCGTGCACCAACCGGTAATGTTGCAATGGTTTCGTCTGAAATGGTCTAATTACCAATATGGATGACTTTCCAAGGTATCCACCTTTGAATTGCGTCTCACTTCCGTCGAACATATGCAACTTTGTCACCATCGACTTGTAGTATTCTTCTCTCAGCTCAAACAGGGATCTCCCTTCTGTTTGGTCCAACGTATAGCGTCCAGTTGTGTCATTAGCCCAAAAGGTCATTGCCCCGTATAGATCCTGGTATGAGGCCATTGTATCTACCATCGGGAAAGCACTCACAACATACCTCACGTCAAATGCATCTGCGACCTCATTTGCTACTGATTCGTTTTTCGCAATGAAAAAAATGGCGGCGCCAGGACTATTTGGCCCTCCTATACCCTGCTGAAAATTATTAGCCACTGGAATCCTATGCGCGATATAAGTGATCCAATTACCGTAGTCCCACCAGCTCATCACGGAATATGCAGAGTCAGGATAAGCATAATCCTGTGGATACAAAGCATAAAAATCAACACCCGTATCGGGTGTGTTCCCCCTCATCCAGAAAAGCGATTCATACCAGTCCTCTCGCGGGCCTCCACTGCCAAGCTTTGCCGTTGTCAATGACTCATTTAAGGGGAAGAAAAAAACAACAATTAAGATGACGATGAAGGTCAATATAACATCCACACGTAAGAATTTTTTATTTTTTATTTCATTATTCTTTTTCGTTTTTATCGTTTTTCTTCTCCGCTTACCCTTTATGGCATCCACTCTTTTCTCTTCCAACGGCCCTTTCGATTCTTTCATATCACTGACGCCTTTTTCTGCACCTCTAAATGCCACAAGCTCGATAATCTCCCAGGATAGGAAACCACAGAGGATGGCGACATTTATTGCATAGTACGTACTAAATCTGCCCTGACCGAAGCAAGCAAAAAGCATTATTGCACACCACACGAAAAGAAGAATCTCTTCTGCCCGCCATTTCCTCCCGATATTATAACCTATCCATGCGAGGGCGACAAAAGCGAGGAAGAAAGTGGTAGTGAACCAAGCCCATATATTGGCCCATTCCATGGGTCGAGCCTCAATTATGGTTTTAGAAGACTCGGAAGGGAAGAATATGTATCGGAGCTGTTCTACTATCGCGGAGCATAAAGAAGGATAGAAAAACCACAAAAGGGAAAATATTGCTGATATTGCTAAAATTACTACTATAGGGTACCAATAAGGTTTTATTTTTGCTTTTCTTATCAATAAAGAAAGCGCAGTTAAAACGGGCGGAACGAATATGGCAAGAAGAAGAGACCACTTGTGGATTTCGGAAAGGAAACCAAAAGAAAGCGCAGGTGCTATCATAGCTAAGGGAACGATAAAAACAGGTACGCAGACAATGCAAAGATAATCGGAGTCTTTCTCTCTAAGATGATCGGCGACATGTTGAACCACTGCATATGTACACAAGATTAATATGAAAAGCGGCGCACCGAGCCATGCGAGGAAATAAGACCCTAGAAAAACACCAGATATGATGGAATATACGATTGGCTTTTTTAACGAACTCCTATCTCCTCCTAAGAATGACTGAAAAGTTATTCCATTCTCACGCGCACTCTTCAGCGCAAGGATAAGGAAAAGCATGGCAATCGTGCTGAAAAGGGTCTCCATAGCGTGATGGTCTGTAAATCCTAATAGAGAACGAATCAAGAACTGTCCGGGGAGGATGGCTATAAGAGCTGCGGAAAGAAGTCCTGCACCACGGTTATATAATCCTTTCCCAATGAAATAAACTGGGAAGATAGTAAGGGCAGCTAAAACCGCAGGATACCACGCCCATATCGCTTCTATCATAGAGGGGCTTAAAGTAGCGAATGGATTTCCAAGTCCTACTGCCCATACGATGAACGCAAGTGACAGATCAAATAACGGAGTTCCAAAAGGGTTATACGTACCCTGAGGGTAAGCGGTGAACGGATCAAAGTAGATGCGGTGAGGGAAATGATGCAGTGTATTCTCAACAAGCCTTATGTTATACCAGGGGTCATAGCCGCCAAATCGCACGAATGTGTCATTAAAGACGATGTTGTACGGAATAGCGACCCGGATATAGAGCGACAAGCAGAATAACAAGACCAACGTAAGGCCACAGATCAAAGATGCTTTTTCAATCTGTTTCATTCTTGATATACTCCTGCTTACTCTATATACGATTCCCCTCTATTTAAGTCTTTTTTTGTCCTGTAGCCACCTTTTATACCGTAATTCCTGTTTGATCTATAAGAGTAGCTATAGACTAAAATATGTTGTTTGGAATCGAGGCACAGGCGGCGAATGTGTGTGGGTTACCTATCATTATGGCTAAAACTTTCTCTAAGAAAGTTTTAGTTTTAATGGCGATATATCTCCACCATATTTCTCTCCCGCCTGGATTAATCTTTGCCTTTGCTCTTCCAGCACCTCAAATACTATCTGCGGTGTATCATACACTTTCGTCTTGTAGAACTCCTTCACTCGCTCGATCTTAGCCAAATTTTCCGCTACGCGCACAGAGAACTGCGTAATGTAATCCTCTTTAGAATAGTCCTTTTTAAGCACTTCCTGGAACAGCATTTTAAGATCTTCGTATCTTGGTATAAATCCAGTGGGCGTTTTTATCGCCTCTACTTCGTGATGTGAACGCAGTTCTATCCATTTAAGCCACACCGCCTTGTCGGTTTTATCATTCGTGAAATTCCCTTCCGCATCACTCAGGAAATAATTAACCGAGAATATAGGCGGTGGATTATTCAATTTAGCGCCAAAATCCAGATGACACTCTACATATCTTCCTATGGGTATAGAAAGGAAATCCAGGTTAGACATGGGATTGATTTTTCTAACGCCTTCTTTTCCTAGAGTGGCGGCGGTAGTTTCTGATTCCAGTGCGGCACTCATGATGATAACACCATGCACCCAATCAAAGGATTCCTCAACCGGCACTTTTGTGTCGGAATCTCGTCCACCATATATTATCCCGCCTACCAACACACCTGCCGGATTATTGAGTTCCTGGTCCACATTCTCTAATAGTCGCATGTCGAGCGTGAATCTGGCATTTGGATGCGAAAGCGAAATCAAATTATCATCTTCGTCTCTCTTCCCCAGTGTCCATTCACCCGAATGATGGAACCCCCTTTTCGGCTCTTCTTCATCTTTACCTATCCAGTGAACGCCTTTCTCTTCCGTGATCAGCACATTAGAGAATATAACCTCGCCCGGGCTGTGGAGCGCATTCCAAATCTGGGGATCGTCCACAGAGTTTACGCCCTGTATTATCCCAAATATGCCATTCTCCGGATTGACCGCGTGTATTACGCCATCTATATCTCTGAGGTAGGCTATGTCATCACCAACAATAGTCTCTCCAGGCAGCATGGCTGTTGAAGTCTTACCGCAGAGCGAAGGAAACGCACCGGTAAAATAGGTCACCCGTCCGGAAGGGCCATGCACGCCCATAATGAACATGTGCTCGGTCAACCATCCTTCTTTTGACGCTCGGGTTATCGCAGGACGCATCGCTAACTTTTTAAGTCCTATTGTATTGCCTCCGTACTGTGTATTCATGCTATATACCGTCTCGTCTTCAAGATCAATATAAACTCTGCGTTTATCTATGTTCTTTGAGGTCTTTCTCGCGTCTAGCTCTCCTGCGGAATGCACAAACTTCAAAAACCGCGCTGATCGTCCCAATCTTACGAACTCATCGTATCCTTGCCTATATAGTAGATCTTCTGAATGCGCAACATAACCGGAATCGGTAAGTTGAACTGCGGGTATGGCGAATTGTGAATTGAGCGGCCCTAAACAAAAGAATCGCACGTACAACTGGTGCCCTTGCATAATATCTTCCATAATCGTGTGTATCTCTTTGAGCCCCTCCTCTCGGTCCATCGCATTTATATTAGGTCCTAACTCAACACCCGGCGGTAAAAGGAACTTGGAATTCGCCTTATCCCTTGCCTGGTCGTAATAGCCGTCAAAATGGACTGTATGCCCCTCTATAGCAAGCTCCTCCTCCTCACCTGCTCTTATCGCCTCCCGCCGAATGTACAGGACGTCTTCCGGTAAATCAGAGCATACAAAAATCTTG
>JAUWVD010000134.1 GCA_030617585.1 Candidatus Methanophagales archaeon | reverse complement strand
ACCAATGAGCCAGCACAAGAAAGCATTAGAAATAGCGGATAGGGAAGCGGGATTAGAAGGTATGGTCTTGAGACCGCTATCGGCAAAACTATTACCGAAAACTATTCCTGAGTGCGAAGGCTGGATAGACCGTAGCAAGCTGTTAGATATAAAGGGTAAAAGCAGAAAGGTCCAGATCGCACTAGCAACGAAGTTTAAGCTGGACTATCCATCGCCTGCTGGCGGTTGTCTGCTAACCGACAAGGAATTTGTATCGAAAGTCAAGGATTTATTCACGCATAATGCGACCATAACAAAGATAGATCTCACGTTACTGTAGATAGGCAGGCTTTTTAGGCTCGCTTCGTATAAACTAATAGTGGGTAGGAATGAAGCAGTGAATCTGCTTCTATCTGATTTGAAGCGTCCGGCAGATTATGTTTTTGAGGTGCCTGGTTACGGAAGCCCACTAACGATTTTAGAAGGTTCTAAGGACAAAGAAGCAATTGAACTCGCAGCACGGCTGACCGCGCGATATTCTGATGCTCGTGCCGAGGAAGAGGTGTTGGTGGAATATCGAGATGGGAAAAGGAAAGGGCGATTAATTGTTCCGCCTCTTAATTCTGAGTCTAAAAGCGTTTTACGACTTTAGCTTAGCTGCCTTTGCATTGCTAAGCTAAGCAAAAAGCACACTTGCAACTGTTTACTGCTGCAGTATGTTCGCTCAGTTCATCTTCCCTATTATCTCACAAGCCTTGCATATCCGTGATGCAGATGCTTCACCACATAGTTCACAGCGCAAAAGCTTTCGCTCTGTTTGCACCGCCGGCAAGAACTCAGACACTCTTGCATAGCCTCGCAACAATGAATATTTCGTCCCTGGATGCTTTCTTTCTAACTCGTTCAGCATACTCTTTACCGTGGAACGGAACGAAAGCGAAGCATAAGGACAATGGATTGTATGTATCGGTATTCCAGCTACAAGCGCATAGAGAGCAACCTCCTTCTCATAAACGTCTCTTAACGGCTTAACTCGTGGAACAAACTCCGCGCGACGTCCTTGCAACCGTCCTAAACGCTCAATATCGCCGCGTACATAATTGATTTGAATCGTTTGCACTTCGTCGTCCAGATTATGGGCGGTTACAACTTTCGTAGCGCCCATTTCCTTCGCCTTTACATCTAATATCCGCCGTCTCAGGACGCCACAGAACGTGCACGGTGCCTGGTCGAACCCTTTCGCCACGATTTCGTCCAGTGTAAATCCAAACTCATGTGCGAAAGAATAAATAAAACAGTCAATTTCTAATTCCTTCGCCACCCTTTCCGCATTTCGTAGTGTTGCCGAACGGAATCCTTTTATACCCTCATCCACGGCAATTGCAAAGAATTCTAAATCGTTTCGATCATGAAAAATCTTCTCCTTTAGCATATACAAAAGGGCCGAACTGTCCTTCCCCCCGCTTAATGCTACTGCAATTCTATCACCATACTCTATCATCAACTGCTTCCGCATCGCCTTTTTCACTTTCCGCTCTACATCAGCAATAAAATGTGGTTCGCATAAGTGCAGCCCCGAATATTTCTGATAGATTATCGCAGGGTTCGTGCATTTGCCTCTACTGCATCTCATGATCTTTTCCTAACCGCGGGTTTCCGTCATACAATCGCGACCTACACCCTTAACGTACTTATAATAGTATTTGTATCAGTTGTTATCAAACCCATTTTTCTGATCACCGCGTGACCTATTATATTCACTACTGGATATGACATAAAAGAATATGTTTGTATGATTGTAAAATAGAAGCCAAAAGTATAATATATGTTCCGATTTACATTGTATCTACAATGAAGAAAAGAACACCACCTGTTTATGTGCTTTCGATGTTCGCCCTCACCCGGATAACAGGTTCTTTGGTACGCTCAGAGGAAAATCCAGCCAAAGAAGTCATTACAACAACTGATGCGCCTAAGGCCATCGGCCCGTATAGTCAGGCTATAAGGGTAGGGAACATGCTCTTCTGTTCGGGCCAGATCCCGATCAATCCCGAGACAGGCGAGATAATTTATGATAGCACAATAGAAACGCAGACGCAACAGGTGCTTGACAATCTCGGTGCCGTGCTCAAGGAAGCTGGTATGAACTACACCGACGTGGTCAGTGTCACGGTATTCATAGCTGACATGGACAACTTCGACCGAATAAATAAGATATATGCAGGATACTTCAAGGATCGCCCACCGGCACGCTGTGCGGTAGAAGTGGCGCGGCTGCCAAAGGATGTCGGTATCGAAATCGCGTTAATCGCGATTGAGACGTAATTAATGAAAGTGCTAGTCGGATCTCGGAACCCCGTGAAAGTTGCAGCGACAGCGGAGGCATTCTCCAAATATTTCGATACCGTTGATGTAGTGGGTATCCGTGTGGATAGTAACGTCCCCAATCAGCCAGTCAACACAGAAACTTTTGTGGGAGCAAGGAATAGAGCTTTTGAATTGAGTATGGCAAACGAAGCGCGTAATTTCGGTGCCGAGTTCTTTGTCGGTATCGAAGGCGGGATAAAGAAATTATATGACAGGTGGTTCACTTTTGGTGTGATGTGTATCATGGACAATACTGAGCGAGTGGGTTATGGGACCGCCCCTTTCTTTGAATTACCCTCGCAGATCACTAAAGAGCTTTTAAATGGTGTCGAACTCGGCGATGTGATGGATACTTTGATTGGTGAACGGAATACAAAAGAGAGACAGGGCGCTGTTGGGCATTTCACTAACGGCGTCATGGACAGGAAAGCGTATTATGTAGCTGGTTTAGTGGTTGCTTTGATCCCGTTTTTGAATCCCGATTTGTATTTCGAGTCAAAAATCCACTTCCCCGAACTTACGCATCACAACACCCTCGGCGACCTTAGGCAGGAATAGCGTTGACTTCTGCGGGAACACCTTCTTCTCTACTTCTGTCTTATATTCCACATCTGCGATACGCAGCGGTTTAAGAAAAAATGCAACCTGATAAGTGCCCGTATCCACATTTGCCATTGCATCTTCCGGACTGGCGGTAAAAAGGATGTCCTCGGGCTTGCCAATAAGCGTTGGATTGATAAGCCATTCATGCAGGCTTATTACGTCCAGTCCAATTCGCTCGTCTCGCGCCTCCGCCAACTTCCTTATCCGGTCAGGATCAGCGCGCAGCAAATAGAATTTCTCACCGTCATACATGCCCAACCGGACGTCATCATTGCAGCATTCACGGAGTTTCGTATTGATTGCGATCATTGCATCCGCGCAGTTACGCCCATCATAACCTTCAACAACAAAATTAGCACGTATTCGCGTCCATAAGTCCTCCTCGTGGCACTGCTTTACACATCTGTGCCATGGCAGCAATACAAGCGCTCTATCGCCTCCTTCTAAGAGCATCATCAATGTATAGTCTTCCTCTCGATCTCTACGCAACTGATAAGATGCTGTATACCTGTGATGCCCATCGAGGATCATAACCCTTCTGTCGGTCATCAACCGCATAATCTTGTCTATAAGCGCTTCATCGGAAACTTCCCAGAGCAAGTGGCGTGCACCATCTAATACAACATCTATAATTGGCTCGTTCCGTGCATCTATCTTCAAATCCGGCCTGTGGAAGCCCAGATAAGCCTCGAATATGTTGTTTAGCTCGTGTCCCGGCATGTTGTATTCCGCAATTATAGGCGAGAAATTCATACCACATTCTTTCATCAGATGGTATCGCTCCTGCGTGCTCGACTCAAATGTCTTTTCGTGCCCCAACACATTGTGCTCATTGAGCTTCTCTACTTTCATCAGTGCAACTAATCCAAAAGCGAAATAGGTATCTTTTCGGGCTTCTTTCGGGATTTGTTCCGTAATCGCTTCTGATAGTCTGTACCGGATCCCATAGATGTAGAAAGCGCTCTTTTTT
>JAUWVD010000024.1 GCA_030617585.1 Candidatus Methanophagales archaeon | reverse complement strand
AGGATTCCTGCAACAACGAGATAACGGATAATAACGCCTCAAAGAATGAAAATCATGGAATTGCTTTAAAATCATCAAACAATAACGAGATACGAGATAACATTGCAAACTCTAATAACCAATACCAGGGTATTGGTCTTTGGACTTCAAACGAGAACATAATAATAAATAACAGCGCAAATAACAATGGACATAGTGGCATTTTACTCGAAAATTCAAGCAAGGGCACAATAACAAACAACACGGCTAAGAACAACGAAAAAAAAGGCATCTACCTCAAGAAGTCAAACAACAACAAAATATACCTCAACAATTTCATGAATAACGCAAATAACGCTTATTCTAACGAATCAACAAATGTCTGGAACTCACAATCAGAAATAACGTACTTCTACAACGGCAACACTTACACACACAACATGGGGAACTATTGGAGGGTATATACCGGAACAGACGGGAATGGCGATGGACTCGGCGATTCCCCTTACAGCATAGATACAGATAAAGACGATTATCCTCTGATTGTGCCCTGGGAGATTTACTTCACGCCACTAACAGAATTCCGTGTTCATAACATCAACACAGGCAAGCACTTCTACACTATTCAAGCTGCAATAGACGATTCGGATACTAAGGACGGTGATACAGTAACAGTAGAGCCCGGAACTTACACCGAGAACATAAACGTATACAAGCGATTAACAATTCAATCGGAGACTGGAGCGGATTCAACGATTGTTCGTGCTGCCAATAGTCATATATTCAATATAACCGCAGACTACGTGAACATAACCGGGTTCACAATAGAAGAGGCATCAAAAAAGTGTGGCATTCTTATCTCGGGTGCAACAAACTGTAATATCTCTAACAATATTGTTTCCGGCAACTATCATGGCATATTTCTGTCTAAATCGAGTCGAAACACTATTTGTTATAACAGCGTGTTAGCAAATAAGAATTATGGGATTATATTAACAGGTAGTTCCACATACAATAAAATATTAATGAATAATGCCTCAAATAGCTTGAAGGAGTCGGGTATTTATCTCTCGCAGTCCTACAACAATGAGATACGAGATAACATTGCAAACTCTAATAAAGACAAAGGTATTGAACTTAGGAGTTCAAACGAGAATATAATAGCAAATAACACGGCTAAGAACAATGAAAACAAGGGCATCTACCTCAAGAATTCAAACAATAATGAAATATACCTTAACAATTTCATAGATAACGCTAATAACGCTTATTCTAACGAATCAACCAATGTCTGGAACTCAACATCAGAAATAACGTACAGCTACAACGGCAACACGTACACAAACTACACGGGCAACTACTGGGGCGACTACACAGGAACAGACGGAAATGGCGATGGACTTGGTGATTCCCCTTACCGCATAGATTCAGATAAAGATAAACATCCGCTGATGGTGCCCTGGCAGAATTACTTAACAGCTCTATTTCGGACGTGATAGAATTCTGAAGTCAAAGGTCATGAGATAGTCCCGAGAGGATTCAAACCCCTGTCACAGGCTCCAAAGGCCTTGGAATTAAAAGAAATCAATTATGAAAGCACTAAAGAAGGATTTACCGCTTGGATGAAATCAAAATGTTCAATTGAAGATGTAGAGGACATGGTATCTTACCTTAATAAATATCTAACTATACGTATTTCAAATCCAACAGAATTATTTTCATTAATAGAAAGCACTGAGAAAGGCAAAAGGCATTTTTGCATGGGAATTAGGGATTTACTGAAATACTATGAGGCTTTTAGTTTGATGGATGAGGAAAGTTTAATCAAATATAGAAAAGTAGTAAAAATCCCAAAGACCAACACAGATAACTACATACCTGAGGATGACAAAGTAATTTTAGCTTTTAGAAAAGTGGAAGATGACTACATGAAAAACACCTCCTTATAAATCGGAGAAGAAGGAGGTGCAATATGGATATAGGATTGGAGGTACATAAAAAGATGAGCTACTATTCGATGGTAGACCGTCAGGGAACAGAAGTGAAGAAATGCAGATTTGCAACGACACGATAAGGTTTGAACGAATTTGCAAGCACTCTGCCAGAAGGAGCAAAAGTGGCGATCGAGGCTTTGACGTCCGGTATCTTTGTATATGAGTACCTGGATGGCAAGAGGATAGAGGTGCATTTGGCACACCCAGTTTATGTCAAGCCGTTTGCGAAGAAGCATGTGAAGACGGACAAAGTGGATGCGAGGGTGTTAGCACAATTGTTGAGGATGGATTACTTACCGGAGAGCTACGTTCCAGGGGAAGATATAAGGGATCTAAGAACGATAGTGCGACATAGAGCCAGCTTTGTTCGTTTAAGAACTTCAATAAAGAATAAAGTACATGCACTGCTAGCGATAGAGGGTGTTCAACCGCCAAAGGTAAGCGACCTATTTGGAAGGAAAGGGATGGTGTTTCTGAAAGAAGTGGAACTGCAAGAAGCAAGGAGGACCGCTTTAGATGTTTACCTGGAAGTGCGGGGAATTCTAGGTAAGAAGATCAATGAGGTAGAGGTAGTCCTACGCGAGAAGGCTGAAGTAACAGAAGAGGCAATGGGGTTGATGAGTATAGTCGGTATAGGATTCCACAATGCATTACTTGCCCTGAGTGAGCTAGGAGAAATAGAGAGATTCAACAAACCGAAAAGTTTCGTTAGTTACGCAGGATTTGCACCAAAGGTCGAACAATCCAGAGACTATACAAGGTACGGGCACATAAACAAGCATAGCAATGGATTTCTAAGATGGGCCTTAATACAGAGTACAAGAGCGGCAGTTCATTCAGCAACACCAAATCGCTTCCAGAGAATCTACAATCGGCTAAAAGCAAGAAGGGACGAAAAGGTGGCAATTGTTGCAACAGCTCGTCACATGGCAGAGTCGGTCTATTGGGTACTAACAAAGAAGGAATCTTACAAAGAATGAAAGAAGGCAATAAGAGCCTCGTATTTTTCATGATCCCCTAGAGGATCGCCAAAATGAGTGGATGCCGCCAAATACTAACGACGCGTAACCATGTACCCACAGAGGTGCGAAGAGATGAATGTCGAAAAAGGAAGGTTTAATTAACAGGCCCAAATCATAGACCAAAAAAGATTACGCCATCCAAATAGAAGAAGCTCGCAGTAATAAGGAAGGGAAAGGAGATAATATAGGCTACTTTACGAAAGGGGACGAATATCGGCGATAGCGGGGCAGAAGTTTTCTATTATTTCTATTAATAACCGCTTATTTATACAGGATATTGTGTGATGACGTCAGACAGTGAGAAAACGCAAAGATTAATGATTTTCTTGCTTTAAATTTCCATTTAAATGCTATGTTGGGTCTATTTTTCATACAAACTGGTGTTTCTACACGACCTGACATTTACATTAAAAAAAAACATCATAACTATATAGATGGTGTTTTTCAGAGATGAATATATTGAAATTATCTTTCAATCAATCGTAGAAGAAAGAGAAGTAGGAATTATTAGAAGAAAAATAAAAACTACTACAACCCCTATTTTCCCTGAAAGAACAGTTGAAGACTTAGATTTTACACTATAAGATACTTCATTTCGAGACGTTTCCTTAAAAGATAAAAGGGTGTTACCAAAACCCGTTGTTAATTAGTGAAGGGTTTTTCTTGACCCATCCATTGAATTTTGACTTTTGCACTTTTCATTTTACATTTTCCAAATCGTTCAAAAACATTTCTATCGTATCTTCAGTCACATGCGGCATTATAACTAACCGAAGCGCCTTTGGCGCTCTTGTCGTAGAAACTCGCCATCCTCTTGCTTCTAATGCTTTCGCCACCCGATCAACATCAGGAAAACGCAACGTTACCACATTCATAACCGGTTCTATCACCGGGTAAATGCCCATCGCCTTTGCACCGTGCACTAACATCCTCGTTAGCTGCATGCAGTCATCTACAATCGCCCTCAAGCCGTTTCTACCAAGATATTTGAGTACCGCGTACGTAGCCGCGACTGGTGCGCCGCTTCTCGTCCCTATCAGCGAGCACTGCTCATTAGTCGTCAGATAAGGAGTATTCACAGCTAAATCCGCTAAATACGACTCGTCACGGAACAAGATGCATCCTGCAGGGATCGTGCTCATCCCCATCTTATGCGGGTCTACGGAAATAGATGATACCGCGTCAAGTGAGAAATCGAACTGGTATTCAGCATCTAAAAACGGAATTACAAAACCACCAAAAGCGGCATCAATGTGTAAAAAAATATCGCTATTATTGGCAATATCTGCAAGCTCCTTTATCGGATCTATCTGCCCAAATTCGGTCGTGCCCGCTATTCCCACTATGCTTATCGTATTATCATCTATCAATTCTTCTACCAAATTCACATCCACTCTCAATTCATCGTCTAATCCCGCTTTCTTTACTTCCAGGCTTAAAAGGTCCTCGATTTTATCAAATGAGAAATGCGCTGTTTTCGGCACGATTATGTTCATCTGTTGCAGTCCTGCCTTTCTTTTCCTGTTTCTTATTGCCCTTATCGCCTGTATATTCGATTCCGTCCCACCAGTGGAGATATAGCCGTGTGCGTTCTCATTGCCCAGTAACGCCCCGATCATCCGTATCAATTCGTCTTCAATCTCTTTTGTACCCGGAAATAGCCCCGAATCACCTAAATTCGAGTCTAAGAAGAGATTATGTGCGTATACCGCTATTTCGTGTGGATACGTGCACATAGAACTCAAAACTTTACGGTAAGTCAGATCCCTCTGCTTTTGCTCTTTGAGAAACGATTTCAGTTCCTGTTTACTTATGCCTCGCTCTTCCATTTTTATTCTTTGTATTCAAACACGTCTTCGAGGACCAAATATGCCAGTTCCAACGCGGACGATATTTGCGCCCTCTTCTATTGCGACATTATATGAATCACTCATCCCCATAGAAAGATATCTCATATCCACCGAGGGTATGCCGGATTTTTTTATCCGCTCAAATATTTCTTTTGTCGCTCTAAAATATAAGCCTGATTTTTCTATGTCTTCTTCGTAGGGTCCTATAGTCATCAACCCTACTATTTTGACCGAAGCGAGCGCGGATATTTTTACCACTAACTCTTCTACATCTTCCGGAAAAACGCCAAATTTCTGCGGTTCTCTTCCACTGTTTACCTCAATCAAGATAGGCATTATCTTTCCTATTTTACTACTGACTCTATTAATCTCCTCTGCGATAGAAAAAGAATCTATCGTCTCAATTAGGTCGAAGAGCTCCACCGCCTTCTTTACTTTATTTCTTTGCGGATTTCCAATAAAGTGCCACTTCACCACTCTACCAACAACCTTAAATGCCCGTTCTGCCTCCTGGATATAATTTTCGCCCACTATCGTTATACCTGCTTCAATCGCCGCCATAATCTCTTCTGTAGTGCGTGTCTTTGCCGCGGCCTCTAATACTACCTCTTTCGGTAATTCCGCCAATAGCCTTTTCACATTTCCTCTTATCTGTTCTTTTCTGTGCATTTGTCTTTCTGTAAGAACTTATTTTCGAGTAAACAACAAAAAAGACTCGAAGAATCTCACTTCCCTAACAACTTTGAGAGCAGTGTCTTTCGCGTTTCACACCTATCAATAAAGGAACAGGTGTCACAGGGTGCATGCACCCCTTTCTCCGGGAAAGCACCGCGTTTTATCCGCTTTACTCGTTTCAATATCTGCAATGCAAGCGCTCTATCCTTCTTTCTTATCCGTGATTCGCGGAACTCAGCAGTTCTTATATATTCCACAAAACCACGCTTTACTGTTGTTTCAAATTCTTCTTCTATGAGCATCGCATATGCCGCCAATTGGACTCTCTCGCTTCGCCATACACTAAACTCGGGGCATTTACCCGTTTTTATCACGCACGGTATAACCTCTTCATCTGCCCTTATCAGTTTGTCCACACTGCCGCTCATACCCAGCTTTTCCGATACCACTATATGTTCCCGTTCATATCCCTGTGCTTCTTCTAACTCTAACAGCCCATTCCTCACCTTACTCAACCATTCATCCGTCCCCATACTACATACAATATCTCTCTTTACAACCTCAAAAAGGTCCCTTTTCACACCTTTCAGTTCTTCCTTATATATCCATTCTATGTCATCCACTATATCCTCAATTATGCTTTTTGCATCTTCTCCTTCTTCTCTCTCCCCCACTCCTACCTCATCTTCGCCACCTGAAATAGTATCTAAATTAAAAGCCAATTCTTTCAGTATGATTCGCTCAATCATACCCCTCTCTTTTCCCTTTACTATTCTATCTCGTTTATATCCCTTTGCACGGAAATAAACCAGACGGGGACAGAACAGATATTGCGTTAAATCAGAAACGTTAATTGTAGCTGTTCTAGCAAAAGAGCTTCCCGTTACCTCGCCTTCTTCTGGTGTGCTCATATATATGTACATCATTTACATCTTCTTAATCGTGAAAATCTCTGTAATCTTGTGGTTAGTTAGACAAATACTTTAAATATATCATACTTCATTTTAATGTTATAATATATTATATTAGGAGTGGAAAAAGAGAAATGTTTAAAGCTAAGATAGATTCAACGGTGTTGAGAGAATGTATAGAGTCGCTTACAGCAATAGTGGATGAGGGTAAGTTTAGGTTGACGGAGAGCGGTTTAAAACTGAGGGCGGTTGACCCTGCCAATGTAGCTATGGTCTCTTTTGAGTTGCAGCGTGATGCTTTTGACCTTTTTCAGTTTGCCGCGGAAGGATCCAGTTCAGAAGCGGATACAGAAGCAGAAGCCGAGTCTGAATCGAAAAATGAGCTCGAAATAGGCATGGATTTCGTGAAATTTCTTGGTATCCTCGGAATAGGCGGAAGGGATGAAGTTGAACTGGAACTAGACGAGCACGCACAAAAGCTGTTCACAAGGATGGGCAGTCTCGCCTATACCCTCTCCTTGCTCGACCCATCTTCACTGAGAAAGGAGCCAAAGGTGCCTGAGCTTGAGTTCCCGGTGCAGGTAATCATAGGAACAGAGGTGTTCAGAAGGACGATACGCGCTGCGGAGAAAGTAGGCGACCACATAGTGCTTGGCGTAGACGGGGAAGTGTTCTATATGGAGACGGAGGGCGAGATGGATAAATTGCGACTGGGATTAAGGAAGGATCAATTAATTCTACTGACACCCGGAACAGTTCATTCATTATACTCGCTGGACTTCATCGCGGCGATGAGCAAAGGGATGAGTCATGTGGAGAATATAACGCTCAATCTTGGTAAGGATTATCCGCTACGACTGGATTTTGAAGTCGCAGAAGGCAAAGGAAAAGTCAGTTATTTGCTCGCACCGAGAATAGAGAATGAGTGAGTGAGGGAAGATGAGATTGAAGGAATGAAATGAAGAGTATCTTTGCAGAGCCCGCCCAGAGTGAACTCACCGTTAGAAAGATAAATATTCTAAGATCACCTAAAAAGGGTGGCTCTTCTGATATGGACGCTATACCATACATAGAAGAGCTTGGCATTCAAATTTTTAGAAATATACAGCCTATACAGTTTACGCCCAACATTAATGAACATATCCATCGCTGGGCTCCATATGTGCAGGGATTTTCAGCTTCCTTTGTTCAGTCAATATTAGACCAATATAAAGAAGATTATAATTATCCCGTTGTCCTAGACCCTTTTGCTGGCTGTGGTACTGTTTTGGTCCAAGGAAAATTCAATGGGTACATGTCCTTTGGAACTGAATTAAATCCGTTTCTACAATTTATAGCCAATACTAAACTTAACTGCTGGGATGTTTCCCCCAATTATTTACTGAGGGTGTATAATAATTTGCCCAGAAACAACCGCTCTTCGGCACCCTCTTTTCTAAAGTCTAGTTTGCATTTTAATAAGGGGATATTACATAATTTAGAAGTTCTTAAAGGTGGAATTGAGTCACTAGAAGAAAAAAACGAAAAGCAGAAGAAAGTAAAAGACTTGATTAATTTGGCTTTTTCTTCAATCCTTATCGACAGTAGCAATTTGAAAAGGACTCCATGTTTGGGCTACTGCAAAAATAAAAGGGTGTATGATACTGCCCCCTTTGTTCTATTAGATAAAAAGATACGTGAGATTGCTAATGACTTGAAGTTGATACAATCGCAGTATAAGAATTTTATAAACACAGAAAGCAAGGTTATTCTTGCAAACGCAATGGATTTTGAACACATCTATAAATTTGATTTGATTATCACTTCTCCGCCGTACATGAACGGCTTAGACTATGTAATGAACTACAAGATAGAAATGGGGTGGCTGGGATTTGCTAAAAATCACAAGGAATTAAAGAGGATTAAGGATGAGATGGTTGTCTGTGATAATGTTTCTAAAGGATTAATAAAAGAGTTTTGTAGGTCTGATTTGACTTATTCAAATGACTGGATAGAGAAGATAAAATCCGAGATTGAGTGGAACATTGAGAAGAGGGGGAGTTATAGAAGAACGGATATGCCATATATCGTTCATAAGTATTTCGACGATTTGTATAAGGTTATGAAGAAGGTTATCCCTTCCCTAAATTCCGGTGGGAGATTCATTTTAGTAGTTGGTGATAGTCTAATAGCGGATGTGTATGTTCCTACAGATTTACTGATAGCTAAAATAGGATTGGATTTGGGTCTTGATGTCGAGAAGATAGAAAAAGCGAGAGAAAGGCGATCAGGACAGATAAGAAGCTATAAATTGAGAGAATCAATTATTACATTATTAAAGAGGTAGAAGCATGTCTAATAGCAATATCGGGTATCAGGAAGACCCTGAGAACAGTGAGGGTATAATAAGAGCTCGAACTACAAAACAGATTCGATCGTGGGAGATACCCCGGACTATGAAGGCGTTGGAAGTGCTAAACATCGAATTAGGTAGGATAGAGTTCCCCGGTATTTACATACTATTTGAAGGTAAAAAACCAAAGGGTTGGCAAATTACTTTTAGAGGGCGTAAACCCGGAAGTTTCATTGATTCATTACAAAAGGGAGAGGGCTATCTGTTAGTATCCCGGAATGGTGTATTGCTAATACCGCTTACAGAAGTTCAGAAAGTGATTCTAGATAAAACTGCCTACGAACAGGATACAATAGATATCTGGATAGTCTTTGCAGAAGAAAAAGTAACTTTGAGCTATAAGAGAAATACCATTGATGTTACAAAATTTAGATTGATTAACTGAAAAATAGGGCGATTAAGATGGAACGGAATTCCATACAATTATGCTTTTATCCTTTCCTTTCCTCGGCATCGGAATATGTAGAAGAATCAGGTGCCACGCTGGAGAATTTAATAAGCTCTGCTGCTTTTGAACGTGCGAGACTGAGAGGCAAGGTTAGGATATTAGAAGCGATAAAGGATGGAATGATCCTAAAGCCTGCTGTAATCACCAACGCGCAAGCGGAGATGGAATTACTATCTTATCCTTTTGCTCGTATTCTTGTCTCATGCATCCATGACGAGCACCTTGTCCGCAGATATGTGTTATCCGAAGCTAAAGCGGCACACGAAAAGTTATTAACCGATTCCCACACGGACACCGATATTATTTACGAGATGGCCGAAGAGTTTAGCATACGCGTGGATTTTTTCCGTGAGCATGTTCAGATGCCTTTCGTTGATTACTTGCGGTTCACAACTAATCTACGTGATAAAAAATGGAAACTGGTGAACCGTGGATTGGAGAAGGGGCGTGTGAAACTGGAAAAGGGCGAATTTATTCGCATTATCCAGGAAGCGATCTATGAAAGGATAATGAAAGACCTGCCTTTGAACGTTTCCGCAGATGTATGTGATGCGATAAGAGGCTATACCGAGGATATAAAGCGCGAGCTGGAGGAAACCCGAAAGAAGTTTGGCTATGCAGAAGGCTTCATCGTGAAGGACCCAAACTGTTTCCCACCTTGTATATCTTACATTCTGAGCAACTTAAAAGCGGGTATAAATGTCACTCACGGTGCGCGATTTGCGGTTACTGCTTTCTTGTTGAATTTAGGGCTGAGTGAGGATGAGATAATAGAGATTTACAAGAACTCACCGGATTTTGATGTAGAGCGAACACGGTATCAGGTGCGGCATATCGCAGGCGGTACGGGAAGTGTTCGTTATACCGCACCGTCCTGTGCGACAATGCGCACTTATGGTAACTGTGTTGGAAGTGACGACATATGTGAGAAGATTTCTCATCCATTAAACTATTATAGGCTGAAGTTGAAGACGAAAAAAAATCGGGCTCAAACACACACTTGATACAAAAAAAAAATAAAATAAATTATTGACACAGATTAACACAGAAAAAAATTGGATCCGTGTAAATCTGCGTCCTAAATTAAATTTATAGGTAGAAGTTATACTTTATATACAACAAGAAGAAGTATTTGCTCAGCCCTACACTGTCGAATTTTTCAGTGAAATTACTATACCTCCAAATGATTGCTCTAAATTTTAGGTAAATACTTCTCCCTTATTTCTCGCGCCTTTTCGATCCCTATTTCAGTCATCTTTACTATCTTTTCTTCCGTTAAGCCACTACTGCCACTCTTTTGCAGTCCGGATATTGACCCATCTGCATTTGAAATCACAGTCAACTTGCTCGTGGCTGCACTCTCTTCATATACATTTGGGTCCACTAAGAGGTTCCCTCCGATTTCCACCACTGTTACCGCAACAGGTGTGTCCCGTATCTGCAATGTGTCTTCCCCCGTTAACCCATATTGCTCATAGGGTATAGCAACGTTCAAAAGAGACATAATAGCACCCAATGCAGCGGCATCCACCAAGTTACCATCGTTGTCCAAAGTATGTATATCTATAAAAATCATCCATACTTTCTCCCCTTCTTCTATACACAACTTCTCCAAATCTATCGTTTCTGAGCCCCTAATACCCCTATCTACAACTCTTGCCAGTTCTATACTGTTTTCATTTGGCGGTCCCGACTCAAATTCCGGCGATGCCAGTGGTACAAGCTCTGCATTGGTCATTAAAATC
>JAUWVD010000093.1 GCA_030617585.1 Candidatus Methanophagales archaeon | reverse complement strand
CGAGACCGATTCGGATGAGCTTGCGTATCAAATAGGTATCCTGACGCGAGAGGGCTGCGAGCGAGTGATGAAGTACGCCTTTGAGCTTGCACGTGCGCAGGGTAAGAATAAGGTGACGAGTGTGGATAAGGCGAACGTGCTGACACACGGCTACGGGTTCTGGCGAGTAGTATTTAACGAAGTTGCACGTGGATATCCGGAGATAGAGACCAATTTCAATTTCGTCGATGCACTATGCATGTGGCTCGTTAAGAATCCCGAATGGTATCAGGTCATTGTCGCTCCGAACATGTTTGGCGATATTATCACGGACCTCGGTGCGATGATACAGGGCGGGTTGGGTCTTGCACCTGGCGGGAACATCAATCCCGATGGCGTATCCATGTTCGAGCCTATTCATGGCTCAGCGCCGAAATATAAGGGTAAAGGCGTTTCAAATCCGATAGCGACTATTTGGGCTGGTGCTATGCTTTTAGAGTCCGTTGGCGAGAAGAGCGCATCGGAAAAAGTTATTAATGCGATTGAAACGGTCCTACGTGAAGGGAAGGTGAGAACGTATGACCTCGGCGGTAACTCGAAGATGAGCGAGGTCGGCGATGCGATTGTTAGTACGATGAAGATGGGCGGCTAGGTCATTTTTGGGTTGTTTTTTTGTTTAGCTACTTTTTATAACCACAAGATTACACAGATTTCCACAAACCTTTTCTTAGAAAGAAAAGCTTTACCAAAAGAACTTATATTTGTTTTTCTTTTAGCACAGGTTTTCTTTTTGTAAAAAAGAAAAAGTGTTGTGTTAATCTATGTCAATAATTAATTTTAGTTAGAAATTATGCTTTTTTGTACTTAAAATCCTGATAATCTGCGATCATCTGCGTCCGATTATTATTCTTTCTTGTTCTTCGCTCTTGAGAAACAGTTTGAATTTCTGCTCAAGCTCTGGCATTTTTCCTTGTAGCAGTTCGATCAGTTCCGCATCCTCCTCCTCTGTCATTCCACGGTTATATAAACAATGGATATAGCCGCCGACAATAGAGTCCAATACGCCAATAGTATAGCTCAGCAAGGTCTCAAGCTTTGGCTCTAGCCCTACGGCATCTAAAAAATGGGATTCCGATTCCGCTATCTCATCGAATCCCAAGAGCCAATCGTTGATCACTTCTTCTAATCTCTCTTTAACTTCGTTTGGGAGTGTCATTGTTCTGGTTTGGTTATATCTTTATTTGTATTGCTGAGAGATATTTGTGCGTGTATGACCATAAAATTATTAATGAAAAACCAAAAAGCTCTTTATACTCTGAAACGTACGATAATACAATGAGAAAAAGTTGGTTAACGACGGTAAGTGTAGTTTTGATCTTTATCTTCTTCGGGGTAGTAGGCAGTGTTGCTTCTTCTCCACTCAATGAAGCCCCAGAGCCTTCCCCAATTATATCAATGTCCGTACAAAACAGCTCTGATATTAATTCTTCTGCAGAACTTCTTCGCTTTGTAGAGCGCATGTTGACATATCCCAGCTATCTCCAAAGTAAACCTGTTGTCATCCTACCGGGTGAGCTGCCAAGTAATCTATCGGTGGAGGTCCCCATTCCAAGTGATACAGATGTTATAGGTAGCTTAATACGGTCTGAGGGCACATATAAGCGAGTTAAAATCATCCTTGACGTACCGATGGAGCCGAATGAGGTTATCGAGTTTTACCGTGATAGTCTGAAGAATGCCGGATGGAATGAGACTGAAGGCTTTTATCCCCATGAGGAAAGCGGATTTGTATCTACTACGCCTGAAGATGTTATCTTCTGCCGGTATGAAGGTAAAGGGCCTTCTCTGCAGATAACCGCAGATAGTTTAGCCACAGAAGAGGGAAATGTATCAGATGTAAGATTAGACTTGGATACCGATCCAGGAACTGGACTCTGCACGGAACGTTTTTATGGACCATCCTGGGATGATAGAGCGGAAATATTACCTCCGCTAAAACCTCCGGAAGGTGCTATTCTGAGAAGTAGAGGTTCCGGTGGTGGCGAAGGTCGGTGGCAGTCAGAAGCAACCATAGAGACTGAACAAAACGTAAGCGAATTAAGCACTCATTATCAGGAACAACTCCTAGGAGCCGGTTGGGCGTTAAAAGAGGATGGAATGAGTGCTTCTTTTGCCTGGAGTACCTGGATATTTAATGATGAGCTTGATGATCCTTGGTCAGGCCTTCTATTAATTAGCGAAGCGGGACGAGAGAATAAACGGTTCCTCTATTTAATGGTATATGCCGTATGATATTTCTTTAGTCTTCTCTCTAAATATCTGAAATATCTCCTTTTGGTTCTACGGCTGTAAGCACAGTGATGCCGTATTCACGTCGAGTAAACCTGTTACCATCCTACCAGGCGAGCTTCCAAGTAACCTATCGGTGGATGTCCCCATTCCAAAAGATGCAGAGGTTATAGGTAGCTTAGTATGCTCTGCAAACAAATATGAACAAGTTGAAATCATCCTTGACGTACCGATGGAGCCGAATGAGGTTTTTGTGTTTTACCGTGATAGTATGAAGAATGCGGGATTGAATGAGACAGAGTATTTTCATCGCCCTCACGGATGTATAAAATATAAGTTTACCTGAAACTAATGCACCTCATAAAGCCTGGAAGCGGGTAAAAACTTATTACACAAAGAATTGTTATGAATATATAGATATGCTATTAAAGACGCTAACACTGAGGAATTACCGTAAATATAAGAACGTTAATGTTGAAATCCCAGATGGCGTTATAGGCATTATAGGTCTAAACGGCGTTGGGAAGACGACGTTAATAGAGTCGATCGGCTGGGTCTTGTTCGGGCATCATGCGGCACGAACAACAAAAGAACTTATAAAGCGGGAGGGCGCATCGCATAATGAATCATGCCGCGTTGCCTTAGAGTTCGAGCTGGACGGTGATGCGTATAGTGTAGTAAGGGAGATGACAGGCAAGAATTTAGCGCCTAAAGCAAGTCTCGTTATCAATGGGAAACAGATAACAAACAACGCTGACGAGGTATCAGAAGTCATAGAGGCTAGAATAGGTATGGATTACCAGTCCTTCTTCACTTCTGTTTTCGCACGACAGAAGGAATTGAACGCGCTATCAATAATGAAAGCAGCAGAGCGAAAAAAGCTCGTGCTTCGTATGCTCGGCATCGAGCGGATAGAAAACAGTATAGAGGCAATACGGGTGGATAAGCGAGGTAAAGAGAAACGGATAGAGGGTATAAAAACCGCAACTGTTGATAAAGACAACGTAAAGAAGATAGACGTATTTAGAAGTAAGAACGAAGAGCTGGAGAAGCAGAAAGAGAAGCTCATACCGAGTATAAACGAGCTAGAAACCGATAAGGTAACTAAAGAGAAAGAGACCGCAGTTGCGAAAGAGGAACTGGAATCAGCAACGAAGAAATACGAGCGATACATGGAATTGAGCAATACTATGGGCGCACGAAGAAGTGACCTAGAGAATACGAAGAAGCGTAAAGACGAGAAAGCGAAAGAGCTAACGGATTTGCAGACGAAGAAGAAACGGCTTGATGGTCTTCTGGATAAAGAGGTCCAGTATTTCCAGTTTAGAGCGGAGAAGGAGGAGCTGGATGTGTTGCGTGAAAGATATCAACGGAAGCATGAGCTATTGAAACGTAAAGATAAAATCACGCAAGAGATAACGAGACGAGAGGGCGAGCTAAAAGTCTTGACCACTAATTTATCAGGATTTGACGATGTAGACGCTGCCTTTGAAGCGCAGACGCAGCACAAAGACGAGCTGGATGCGCTTAGAGTGCGATTTCAGCAGAAGCTAGAATTAACGAGACAAAAAGAGAAGACAATGCAGGAGATCGGGGCACGAGAGACGAGAACAAAGCGGCTGATAGAAGACCGGCAAGAATTTACGGGGCTAAAGGAGCGGTTGCAAACGACGAAACAGAAGCTAGAAGGGCTAAGGACGCAAAAGGAGAGTTTAATTTCTTCTATCGGCGCACTTAAATCGTCTGCGTTAAAACTCAAGAATGATGTAAAAGAGCGCATGACGAAAAGGAAGAATATCGTGGCTTTGGGTCATGATGGCGAATGCCCGATGTGCGAGAGGCAATTGGGCTCGCATTACGAAGCGTTGCTAAATAAGCTGAATGATGAGATAGAAGCAAAGAAGGCGAATTATTACACACAGTATAACGAATACAAGAAGAATAAGGAGGAACTCGGTTCTAAGACGCGAGAGGAAGATACACATAATAAGGTGGCGAATGAGCTGGATACACGGATGACTGAGATGCGTGCACTGGACGTAAAGCTAGAGCAGGAAGAAAAGGAATTGAACTTATGGCGCGTGGAATTGGCGCGTATTTTAACTGCTTTGAGGCCTTTTCAAGTTGTGGAATTTGACGAGAAGGTTTATAAAGCGGTTAGCACGAAGCTAAACGAGCTTGATAAGAAAATTAGCGCGAAGAAGGAATTCGAGCTGAAGATAACGCATGAACGGCGTGAATTAGTGCGCTGGAACACTGAATTGGAGCAGATAAATGCCGATTTGGCGCCTGTTATGGCGGTGGAGTTCGATATTAACGTCTACAAGTCGGTTATCGCCACGTTAAAAGACCTTGAAGTGATATATCGAGAGATAATCGGGTTACGAGCAGAGGTAGAGCGAGCAAAAGAAGTAAAAGATAACTTGCAACTGCTTAGCGAGTTGGAACGCGAGATTGCAGCCGATATAAGGGCATTGAAGCGGCAGATGGATGATTTGGCGTTTGATAAAATGGCGTTTGTTGCGCTGAAGACGGGTTACGAACGCAAGAATAATGAACTGAACGAAATGAAGCTGAAGCTTATGGCGAAGAGGAATGAGTTCGAGAACGTGTGCAGGGAGATAGAGCACGTGCTGGCGGATATAGCGGAGCAGGAACGGTTACTGGCGGATAAAGCGAAGGAAGAGACAGAGCTAATGTATCTCAGCTTGCTTGAGCGGTTAATGAACGACTTCAAGGTGTATATGGTGGGTATGATTCGGCCGATGCTTTCGGATTACGCATCTGATATGCTGCGCCGGTTAACGGATGGTAAATACAGCAAGTTGGAGCTGGATGAGAACTACGATGTGTTCATCTACGACGAAGGGACGCCGTATGCGATAAACCGGTTCTCAGGCGGAGAGGAGGACTTAGCGAATCTGTGTCTACGGCTTGCGATTTCCGCTGTCGTCTCTGAACGGAGCGCGATTCAGACTAATTTCATTATCCTCGATGAGATTTTCGGGTCGCAGGACGCGCTCCGGAAGCGGAATATCATAACTGCACTGAATGAGCTATCGAAGAAGTTCCGGCAGATATTCCTTATTACGCATATCGAGGAGGTTAAAGATTATATGGAGTATGTGCT
>JAUWVD010000117.1 GCA_030617585.1 Candidatus Methanophagales archaeon | reverse complement strand
ATACAATAAAAAAATGATTGGATACCAGTGAAAATATATGCAGCTAAAAACGAGTAAAACGGAAATAACGCATATTTTTATAGCTTGGCTTGCTATTTCCGTTGCATTTACCATTGTCTTATCTAGATGGTACCAGCAAAGTTGGGTTTCAATATTTATTATTTCCGCTGTTACCGTTGGCTTTGCATTTATCTTACATGAGCTTGCCCATAAAGTAGTAGCACAGAAGTATGGTGCGTGGTCTGAGTTCCGGATGGCCCCGTTTATGCTGCTCGTGGCAATAGTAACAGCTTTTATGGGGTTTATATTTGCGGCTCCGGGCGCAGTTATGATATCCGCGCCTTATCTCACAAAGGAAGAGAGTGGTAAAATTGCGGTAGCAGGTCCGATGATGAATGTAGCACTGGCTTTTGCCTTTTTACCGCTAACTTTTTGTTCCGGCATGACAGAACAAATAGGCGATTTTGGGGTGATGATAAACGCATGGCTTGCTGCTTTCAACATGATTCCAGTTAGTGTTTTGGATGGAAAGAAGGTGTTTGCATGGGATAGGCGAGTATATGGTGCTGCGTTAAGTATTGTGATTATTGTACTGGTGATGAGTATGATGATATAATAAAAAAGAAAAAGAGTAAAGAAAGCTTTACCAAAAAAATGGTATACTGTATGTACAATGGAAGGGCGAATCAAAAATAAGGACGGAGAAAACGAGAGATTAATAGACGGTTACGATAGAGCGATAAGAAGTTTGCGATTCTCACTCACGAATCGGTGTAACCTGAACTGCATTTATTGTCATAACGAAGGCGAGGGCAGAGATGAGGTAAAGGCGGAAATAAGTGCTGAGCTTATAATCGCGATAGCACGAGTAGCCTCGACTTATTTCGGCATAAGGCGAATAAAATTTTCAGGTGGTGAGCCGTTGATGCGAGCGGATCTCGCAGAGATAGTGCAGGGTATAAGAGATTATGAAGATGACATCTCAGTAACAACAAATGGTATATACTTAAGTAATTATGCGGCTGAACTTGCGGATGCCGGACTGGATCGATTGAACGTAAGCTTAGATTCAATTAAAGGAAAAAGATACGATCTTATCACCTCTTCGACTAACAACCTGCCAAGGGTGATTGATGGCATATACAGTGCGATAGATGCGGGCCTTACGCCTATCAAGCTTAACACGGTTATCCTGAAAGGAATAAACGAGGATGAGATAGAGGACCTGATAAATTTTGTGCGCAAATGTAATAAAAGAGGCGGCGGCGAAATGGTAGTCTTGCAATTAATCGAATTGATTCCTTCTTTTAATCTCTCTATGCAGCCGTATAAAGCCGATTTTTATGCGATCGAAGCGAAACTCAAATCGAAAGCAGCAGCAATAAAAACGAGGCGGTTGCAGCACAGGAAGAAATATTTCGTTGATGGCGTTGAGGTAGAGGTGGTTCATCCGATAGATAACACGGAGTTCTGTGCTAATTGCTCACGGTTACGAATTACTTCTGACGGTAAGATAAAGCCATGCTTGTTGAGGGATGATAACCTAGTTCCGATAGATAGTGTGGACGAGGAACAGATAGTGAGCAGATTGAAATTGGCGATGCGGTATAGAGCGCCATTTTATGGTAAACTGCACCCTAGTATATCTTCAAGCACGGTGATTTTTATCTAAGATGGTGGGTATTTCACTTATACTCTTGACAATATAGTCAGGCGAAATTGATGATTGTTCGAGCTCGCGCATTTTTGTGGCGCCTGTTAACACTAAAGCGGTCCCCATAGCGCCGTTAATCCCTATCTGAATATCTGTGTCAAGTCTATCGCCGACCATAAGTATCTCCTCTGGCGCAACTTTCAATTCGTTTACTAAAAGCTCACTGATAAATGTGCTGGGTTTACCGGTAACAATCGCTTTTGTACCACTCGCTCGTTCAATAGAAGCAACTAATGCGCCTGCGCCTGGTTTCACCTGCTCTGGTGTGATTAAAAAGGGATCGCTATTTGTTGCTATGAACGCAGCGCCGGCTAAAATGAAGGTTAACGCTTTGGTTATTTTGCTATACGAGAACTCCTTATCAAGACCGACAAGTACAATATTACAATCTTCCTCGCACAATTGTATATCTTGCTCTACGAGTTCTTTCTTCAACCCGTTCTCGCCTATCACGTAAACCCTGCTATCGCCGTATTTCTGCTTGATGTATTTCGCGGATGCATATCCCGAAGTGATAACCTGGTATTTACTACAAGAGATGCCAAAACGCTCTAACTTCTGGACATAATCCGCTCTTGAACGTGTGGAGTTATTCGTAAGAAAGAGTACTTTATAGCTCTTAGCTAAAAGCGCTATTACTTTATCTGCGTCATCAATGATATTATCGCCGTGGTATACCGTGCCATCCAGATCTATAACAATAGCTTTATATCCCATTTTCCGTATATCTCAAATACTCTTAGTTTTTTATGTAAATAGAATCATATAGTAATTTGGAGAGTGGGAGAAAAGGAAGATGAATATCCATAATGCTTTTTTTGATGATATAGAAGCCTTGGCGAAACGGTATGCCGATGAAGCTGAGACGGTAAAGAGGAAGAAGAAGAAAGCAATAGTAGTAAGGAAATTGCCAATGCTTCCACCTGTGGATTGTGAACATCTAAACACAATTCTGATCTGTCCTCACCCCGGGGAGAGAGTCTTGATCATGAGAGAGGCTGAATTCGGGAACCGGAAAGAAAATGGCCACAAAAAATTTAGATAAGATCCTCTCAATAATCCTCATCATCACGATAATAATAGCATTGGCAATGGTGATCTACGTAATTGTGACACCTAAGAGGGGTGAAGAATTCACTGAGTTCTACATCCTTGGCACTGGTGGTAAGGCAGCAGACTATCCAACAAAACTTTCCATTGGCGAAAAAGGGGAGGTGATAGTTGGTGTTGTCAATCACGAGTATGAAGACGTTTCATACCTCTTCAGAGCGGAGATAGAGAACAGAAGTATAGGCGAGAAAAGGTTACAACTGGTACATAACGAAACGCTAGAGTTCCCGTTCCTGTTTACCACAGAGGAAGTAGGCAGGAAGAAGCTGGAATTTAAACTATTCAAAGAGAACATAACTAACGAATCCTATCGCGACCTCCATCTATGGCTGGATATTAACGCAAAAAGATCAAATGGGTAGTTGAGCAGGTAATCAACAAAGGTGAAAGCACAGAGTTGGTTGCAGCGATATATGGTGTCTCTAGGAGAAGTTTTTAAACGTGCAGAATGAATAGTAATCTCACTCCTTGCAATGGGACAACGCCAAAGTCGTATACGGGAAATCCGTACGTGCTCGTTACAACGGAGGTCGAAAGACCTCCTCCTACTCTACTGGAGGGGGCTTAAACCTCAGTAATCCACCCACACCGCCAAGTTCAGCTAATATAGGATTATCGCCCACAAACTCAATCTTTGTGTCCGTTCTTTCGGCAAACTCGATGAGTTCTTCGATAACATCAACCTCCGATGTTCTGCTGCCGCAATACGGGCATTTGTCCTTTATACCTGAATCAACAGTCTGGCATTTCTCACAAATCCAGCCCTTTATTTTATATCCTTTACTTACTAACAGCAACTCTATCTGACCATTTATTACCGCTTCCCCTGTCTCTTTTAGACCATGGACGGCGAGACCGTTTCTCAGTATTTCATCCCTCAATCTGCTCACATATTTCTCGCTTGTTTCTTTTTCATCCTTTAATACGAGCTCCTCAGCCTTCGAGACAAGCCTACCTTCTGCCTCGTCAAAATCCATATCAATTATATCCACAATCTTAGACTTAATATGAGGTGGCAGGATATTTTTGAATGATAATTTTGCATTGCCAGAACCCGCAATAATTATTTTGACTACCTCATCCTGCAAGAACAATTTTTCCATATCATCTGCGACATCCTTGAGGAAATGATCAATAGCACCCTTCCTTAGTCTCTGAAAACGTGCCTGAGACATCCCACCTTTTTTATGCTTGTTTATAATATCATTTGCATATATCTTTTTATAGTCAACTTTGCCTGAGGAGACAACATATATTTTTGCTCTCTGGCTATCCAGAAGAACAAGTCCGAATGCTTCATATTCATCAACCAGTCGCGCAAGAGGTCTGATATATGGAGATGTATCCACAATCAGCAGGTTTTCAACGGGCATCCCCAATTTGTAAGCTTTAAAAAAGTTGTGAATATTAGATGCGAAAATAGCATGTCCCTGCTGCCCTTTTTCTCTTTCGTTTTTGTTCAAATATTCCTCTATCATTTGCATTGCCTTTTCGAAATTCTCTGACAATTCCTTATCTCCTTTCAGAACAGATTTGCAAGTGTTTCTTCTTCTTCTTACAAATTTAGTGTCCAAGCTAGCTATATCCAGATAAAGGCTGATAAACGAATCCCGGTTTTCAGTATCATAAATCTCTGAGAGCTCTTTGATGTCCCTATTTTTTAGATCGGTGAGCATAGGTCTAATAATAGGCTTTTGAGTATATATTTT
>JAUWVD010000168.1 GCA_030617585.1 Candidatus Methanophagales archaeon | reverse complement strand
ATGAAGTACTTACAACTGTCTCTTGTATCAAATCTCGATACACAGACGATAAAAAGATGGGGAATAAATGCCTATAAGTCTGTATTAGATGCAGTTAAAGAAGAAATAAATATAAACGATAAGATTAAAGTGGGTATAGTCAAAGATGGCAAGGATACTTTAATAGTTCCTGCACTATAAGGAGTAAGTAGCATGGTTAATCTAGCAAAACAGAAGAGGATAGCAGCAAAGGTGATGAAGGTTGGACTAGGGCGAGTATGGATCGACCCAGAAGCAACAGGGGATGTAGCTGAGGCTATTACGCGGGAAGATATTCGAGGCTTAGTAGAAGAAGGCCTCATAAAAAAGAAGCAGAAGAAAGGTGTTAGTAAAGGTAGAGCAAGGGAAGTAGCAATTAAAAAATCTCTTGGACGCAGAAAAGGTCATGGCTCCAGGAAAGGTGCAAAAGGAGCGAGAAGAGGAAAGAAGAAAGTGTGGATAACAAAGATAAGGGCTTTACGAAGACAATTAAAAGAGCTTCGGGATGAAGGCAACATAGACAAAACAACATATCGTAGGCTATATCTTAAAGCTAAAGGAGGCGAATTCAAAAGTATAGCTCACTTAAATGAATTCATAAAAGTGTAATGTGTAGAAGTAAAATCATATTAACGAAGTTCAATGTAAAAAAGGAAAGATAAAAGATGGCAAAAGGTCCAACATATAGGGTTCCGTTTCGAAGGAGGCGGGAGGGTAAAACAGACTATCGGAGAAGATTGAAACTGTTATTCAGTAGAAAGCCACGCGTTGTGGTGAGAAAGAGTAATAAGCACATTAGGATGCAATTAGTATTGTTTGATCCAGCAGGCGATAAAACTTTTGTTTCTTCTACATCTTCAGAACTAAAGAGATTTGGCTATGAAGGTGGAACAGGTAACATACCTGCAGCGTATCTTACTGGGCTGTTATTCGGTAAGAAAGCTAAAGAAGCAGGTTTTGATGTGGCCATCCTTGATACAGGGCTACAAACGCCTAACCATTGTTCTAAAGAATATGCAGCATTAAAAGGAGTTGTTAATTCCGGGATGGAGATACCACATGATCCCGCAGTTTTCCCATCGGATGAACGTGTTAGGGGAGAACATATAGCTAATTTTAAACAAGATGCTTCTATCGTAGATAATTTTGAAGCAGTGAAAAAAGGGATATTAGCTGAGAGCGGAGAGGATAAATAAAAGGAAAAAGACAAGAGAAGATGAGTAGAGAATTAAAAAGAGGATCTAGAAAAGAGTCCTGGAAAACGGAAGAAAAGTGGACGCCAGTAACAAAGCTGGGCGTATTAGTGCAAAATGGAGAAATAAGGAGTATAGAAGAAGCTCTCAAATCTAGGTATCCTTTGAAAGAGTACCAAATTGTCGATGCTCTACTTCCGAATCTTAGTGACGAGGTCCTGGATATAAATCTTGTACAAAGGATGACTGATTCCGGAAGGCGAGTGAAGTTTAGAGTTTGCGTAATAGTAGGAGATAAAGAGGGCTATTTAGGTATAGGTTTGGGTAAAGATGCTCTTGTCCGCAGCGGTATTGAGAAAGCGGTGAGAGTTGCAAAAACTAATATCACTTATATTGAGCGTGGATGTGGTTCTTGGGAATGTGACTGTAAAGATAAGCATTCGATCCCATTTAAGGTTATTGGTAAATCAGGCAGTGTAGAAATAACGTTAAAACCTGCGCCAAAAGGTATCGGTCTCGCGGCTGGAGATGTACCTAAGCGTGTCTCAGAGTTTGCTGGTGTCAACGATATATGGGCCAAAACAAGAGGTAAGACAAGAACCACATTTAACCTTGCTATGGCAACATACAACGCTTTGAGGAGTACGGCATTAGTGAAAACAATGGATTAATTTTTGGATGGGGAAATAAAAATGCAAGCAATAGTAAAACTTAGAGGAAAAGTAAGTGTGAGACCAGAGATAAAGTATACTTTGAATCTTTTACGGTTACATCGGGTAAACCACTGTGTAGCAGTTGATGATAACGTGTATTACAAAGGGATGATACAGAAGGTAAAAGATTACGTAGCTTGGGGTGAGATTTCAGAAGATATGCTAGAGGTCTTATTGGAAGGAAGAGGCAGGCTAGAAGGGGGGAAGAGATTAACAGAAGAGTTTTTAAAGGAGAATACACCTTTTAGCACGATAAAAGAACTAGCTCATGTATTGTACGAGGGTAAAGTGAACATGAAAGACTTAAAGGAATACCAAATTAAACCTGTTTTCCGACTTCACCCGCCAAGAAAAGGGCACAAAGGTATAAAACGGAGCGTTAAGCAAGGTGGAGAACTGGGCTATCACGGCGATAAAATAAATGAGTTGCTATATAAGATGCGATGAACGATAATCATTGATATTAACCTTTGATTAGATTCCATAACGGAATCTAATCTTAAAATGATGACCGTGAAGAAAGAGCCTTGGAAAGAATGGAAACATATTACCAAGCTTGACCCTGACAAACAAATCACAGAAGCAGCGTTGGAGACTATCGTAGAAAGTGGAACAGATGCTATAATGATTTCCGGCACTCAAAACATTACCGATAAAAATGTGTCACAATTGACAACTCTCCTTAAAGAATATAAAATACCAAAAATATTAGAACCTGCAACTCCAGATGCGGTCGTCTACGGAGACATAGATTATATCTTCGTGCCTTTAGTGCTTAATTCCATGGATTTGGAGTGGATTATAGGAAAACATATAGAATGGATAAAAACTCACAAGATAAATTGGGATAGAGTTATCCCGGAAGGGTATATCGTTTTAAATCCGGAATCTGCAGTAGCGAAACTGACTAAATCGGTTACCAACTTAACCACTAAAGAAGTCAAAGCTTACGCAGAATATGCAGAGAAATATCTTCGTCTTCCTATCATATATATAGAATATAGTGGGACATACGGGGACTCAAAACTCGTAAAGGATTTGAGTGAATCAATAAGCGAAGCATCACTGTTCTACGGTGGTGGAATAGACACAAAGGAGAGGGCTACCGAGATGAAGAGCTATGC
>JAUWVD010000002.1 GCA_030617585.1 Candidatus Methanophagales archaeon | reverse complement strand
ATAGTCATATTCCTCGGCATACTGCTCTGCATACTTACTAAATTCCGGCCCCCAAAGTGTGTTTACATATACTATTCCCAACTTCTCTACCTTTATGCCTTTCTCTTCCCGAATATCTTGAAGAAACTGGTAGAAGTTCTGAACGAAAGTTTCGTCGTTAGGAGTAGTCCTGAAAAACCAGTTGAAACCTCGCTGGGTAAGGATGGGGGCAGATGACTCAGGAGCTAGAAAAGGTGTTCCCTTGTCCTCAGCAATTTGACTTGCCTCAGCAGTAACTGAACTCTGGTAACATCCTGTTAGTGCGACCACTTTTTCCTCCTCGATAAGTCGCTCTGCCTCAGACTTACCTGTTGAAGGAGAGCCTTGACTATCCCCAAAGACAATCTCGATCTTTGCTCCATCAAGTGAATCAATACCTTTTGTCCTGGCTAATGGAAGGTCTATTTTATACTCATTGTTAATTATGTCCACCGCAAGCAGGATTCCATTCTTAACATCGGTACCGGTTGTAGCCAGGGAGCCTGTAAGAGGGTATATAGCACCGATCTTTACTGCCTTTTCAGCCTCTTTTACAGGAAGCTTGCCTACTACATTCAGTTCGAAATAATAAATCTCTCGTAGCTCCTCATCAGTCATTCCTGGAAAGACTTCAAACTCTCCACTGATGATTGCTTGCTTTTTCTCTTCAACCATCTCCCTCACATCCCTAGGAACTAAATCACTAAATGGGGCAAGCTCTACTCCTCCTTCTGCCAGCCCATACCACCAGTCCTGACCTGGATATTCATCCCATGTTCCCTCACGCACTGCCTTCACTATATCGGTCATGACGGGAGTCCAGTTCCAAACGGCGCCAGTTAGAAATACATGTGGAGCAAACATCCTCAAATTTGAATTGAGACTTATGTAGTAGATACCTTTCTCCTCTGCTACCACCGCCGGAGCATAAGAGTCTGTATGGTGGGTTATGACATCACATCCATTATCAATAAGGGCTAAAGCTACCTCTCTCTCTTTTGGTGGATTATACCATTCTCCAACCCACTCTACATAGACCTTGGCGTCTGGATTGACCGAGGCAACTCCTCTGGCAAAGGCATTAATTCCCCTCACTACGTCTGGTATTGGAATGCCAGCGGCGTAGCCGATTTTGTTTGTCTTGGTCATGGCACCAGCTACCATTCCAACGAGGAACTTGGCTTCATACATCCTGCCATAATATATGCCTGCATTAGGGGCTTTTTTCTCAACTCCATTTCCCCACATGAATATGACATCGGGATAGTTTGGAGCTACCTGCTCGATATATTCCCCGAAATCCCATGCATGACAGAAGATTACTTTATATCCTGTGTCAGCATACTCTCTCATTATCTGTGGAGCATCAAGGCCACAAGCTTCTTCTTTCTCTGAGAGTTCAACATAGGGTAATGCTTCAGCCATCGCTTGAGCCCCTAAGTGTGCTTTGTAGGTCCAGCCGTAGTCATTTATGGGACCGATGTGGAGGACTGCCACCTTTAACTCATCTTCCCTTTCTTCCCAGGGCGGAGTAGGATATTTGGCAGAACCAGTGGCAAGGTGCTCTGGCCAGACAGTGACTCTCTTCCCCCTTTGAACCTGAATAGCCACCATTGGGTTGTGGATGTCCCTTCCTTGCTCATTGAACTTTATCCGCCCATAGAAAGTCATGGCATCTAAGGATACCAAGGCATCTCTAACCTTTTCATGATCAATGGAAGATGCTTTTTCCAGGGCGAGCTGATAGGTCACCCCACAGGCAGTAGCCGCTGCCGAATGATACTCTGGCTCCTTTCCAAACTTATCACGGAAAAGTCGGGCGTAGTCTTCAGAGCTTCCAAAGACGGGACCATCGTAGGGGAGATCAGAAGTCCACTGACATGGGCCAAAGATATAATCGGCATCCTTTCCCAAGTGTTCGACAAAAGCGGGGTCACAAGGAGCTACAATGATACCAAACATATTGGGGCTTAATCCTACCGCTTTGGCGGTTTTAACGAATGATAATGCTTCTCCAAAGGGGGCGGAAAAGAGGACCATATTCGGGCTATCATCCTTTAAGTTGCTTAGGATGGAGGATAGATCGTCCCCTTTCTCAACGGTAATAATGGGGATGACCTCAAATCCTAAACGCTTGGCATGCTGTTCCGCACCCTCGGCAACATACAGGTAGGGGACATCTGTTGATAGAATCGCCACCCTGTTCGGCTTTGGCTCGAGTGATGCTGCACCCTCCAAGATATTTTGGAAGTAGTCACGAGAAGAACTCAGAAGCCCGAAGGTATACTTAAAGCCTTGGGTGAATATCTTTTCCGCAGGACCTTCGCCCTCAACCATGGGAACTCCGTATTTCTCTGCTATCGCCGCTGCTTCGAAAGTGGCGCCACTCCCATACGGACCAAGGAGAAAATCAACTTTATCCTCAGTGATGAGTCTCTCCACCAGTGAGGCTGTCTTCCGAGGATTGCTTTCGTCATCGTAATAGTGGATCTCGATAAGGTATCTATCGTTACCGATGAGGATTCCGCCCTGTGAATTGACATGCTCCTTCCACATTTCGTATCCTTCTTTTGTGAGACACCCCTCCTCCTCAAGTTCGCCACTTAAGCTCAAGGCACAGCCAAACCGAACCTCTTTCGGCTCTTCCTTAACCCACAACAATGATAATACGACGGCTAATAACGCTACTACCATTACCAGTGTTATCACTATTTTTGTTGCTTTTTTCATTTATCCTTTCCTCCAATCTCCATTATCTATTATTTCTGCCCTTTTAATAATGTCCGTTGGAACCGTTATATTCAACTCATCAGCCCTTATTTTATTGAAAATTGGGTTCCCCTTTTCAGGACACTTGATAGGAATATCTGCAGGTTTCTTTCCTTCTAATATCTCGATGGCAATTTCAGCCGCAGCTTTACCCTGTTCGTAGCCTGACAGAGTGACCCCACACAAAGCTCCCGCCCTTACCGTGAAGTCAAAGAAAGCAAACTCAGGAAGCTTGCTATTCTTTAGTGTCCAGTTCAACACGTCCTCGGGAGGCAGACTCACCTCTCTGTCTTTCTCCGGGTCTTTAATGGTGTGATACACAAATAGCCCGATTGCATCTACTTTGGGCTGGAGTTCTTTTACTTTTGCTTTCCAGGCGTCAAAATCGTCCGTGGTGTAGCATTCAGAAATCTCAATTGGCAATGCCGTTTCCTCTATTCGGGTTACAAACCCGTGTGAACTAGGGCTGCTGTCAGTTATTATCGCAACTTTTTTAACATCTGGCACAAGCTGTTTGAGAAGGTCAATTGTTCCGTTGATATGCTGTCTTTCGACCACACCGGCTATATTTTCGGCGGGAAATCCGTAGTCTTCTGGGTCACCGTTCATACCACAGAAAACAAATGGGAGTGCTTTACCGGCGTATTTCATCGCTACAAGCCCACACGCATTATCATCAAACACAATTACAAGGTCGGGTTTGAACTCCTCGATTTTCTTCACCGCATCTTCAGACACCTTCTTCTTCCACTCCGCACTGGTCTTCCTTTTGGTATCCAGATAGAACTTCTCGATCTCTATACCTTTGCCTTTAAAAATGTCTTCCGCACCTCTTGTCTCTTCTATCACCCAGGGATGATCGTGGTGGTAACTGAAGATAAGAAGCACTTTCTTACCTGTCTTCGCGTCTGGAGATACTTCTTCATGAACAATACAGCCGCTAATAATGGCTGCCAGTAGCAACGCTATCGACAGGGATACTATTTTTATCCTTTTCATGACCTCTCCTCCATATCTTTACCCAGATAAAAGAAATCGCGTTTTTATAGTATATACCGTACAACCCCTACCTATTTAAGACGCAGATTTACACAAACCTTTCTTTAAAAAAGAAAGCTTTACCAAAGAAATTGGCTTTTGATAAAACTTTTTTTCTAAAAAGTTTTAGTGTTAATCAGTGCCAATAATTAATTTTAGTTGAGTATTATGCTTTCTTGTCATTTTTACCTATATATACTTTTAATTAACCACCTCACAAAATAATAAAGGTAGATAGAATGCCAAAGAAACCGCCGGAACTTGTATATGGCGTTGAAGACAAACCGCCGCTGCCTACGTGTCTCCTCCTGGGGCTTCAACATGTAACCATCATCACAATTGCCCTCATTTTTCCAGTAGTGATTGTCCGGTCAATCGGAGGAACGCTCGAAGAGGCAGAGTTTTTTGTTAGTATGTCGCTGCTCGCTGGCGGTATTGGAACCATACTTCAGGCATTGAAGAAGAAGGGAATTGGTTCAGGATATCTCTGTCCTTCTGTCTGTGGCCCATCGTATCTCCCTGCATCGCTCCTAGCAGCGCAAACAGGTGGGCTTTCCCTTCTCTTTGGCATGACCGCCATAGCAGGTTCCTTTGAGGTTCTTCTCTCTCGTGTAATGCACCGCCTCCGTGCCCTATTTCCTGCTGAGGTGACCGGTCTTGTTGTTCTCATGGTCGGTATTGCGATTATACCTCTTGTCATTCGCAATTTTATGGGCATTGACGCTACCGATACAGTCACGGAAATTCCAGAACTGATTGTTGCATTCATTACCCTTGGTACTATGGTAGGTCTTAATGTGTGGAGTAAGGGAAAACTGAAGCTCTATTCCGTTCTCATTGGAATGGTATTTGGTTATATCTGTGCCTTTCTTCTTGGCGTTCTCCATGCACCTCATATCGAGGTTTTCCGGCAGGCTCCGCTGGTTGCGTTTCCTGATCCGGAGTATTTCGGGTGGTCATTTGATTTTTTCCTGCTTGTCCCATTTCTGATTGCAATAGTCTGTTCATCCCTAAAGAGTGTGGGTGACATTACCACCTGCCAGAAGATCAATGATGTCGAATGGAAACGCCCGGATATGAAGAATATCGGTGGTGGGATTCTTTCCGATGGTCTGAGTGCCATTGTAAGCGGACTTGTTGGGGGAATGGGTCAGTCAACGTCATCAAGCAACGTCGGACTTTCGATTGGTACAGGAGCAACAAGCCGAAGAATTGCCTTTGCTGCCGGTGGTATTCTCATCATTCTTGCTCTCTTTCCCAAACTTGCGGCAGTATTTGTTATCATGCCAAAACCAGTCATGGGTGCAGCGCTCATCTATGCGGTGAGCTTCATGATCGTAGCCGGAATACAGATCATTATGTCGCGGATGCTGGATGCAAGAAGAATATTTGTGGTGGGGATCCCCCTCATCTTCGGTCTCAGCGTGGATGCCCTACCAGAACTGTATGAAAATATACATCATCCCTGGCTTCAACCTATCTTCAGTTCCTCCCTCTTCTTAGCAACTGTGCTTGTAATTATCCTCAATCTCATTTTCAGAATTGGTATAGCACAACGCCAGCAACTCATACTGGAGCCGGGTGTGGATTCTTCAGAGAAGATTTTTACATTCATGGAAAAACAAGGGTCTGCCTGGGGTGCACGAAAGGAAGTAATCTACCGCGCCATATCTGCTATGAATGAATTTTTCGAATCGGTATCAACGTTAGGGCTAACAAAAGGTAAAATCAAGGCGGATGTCAGCTTTGATGAATTTAACCTGGACATCGATCTCCGTTATGATGGCATGCTAATGGAATTCCCCACAATGCGTCCTACGGAAGCTGATTTGCTACGGGATGAAAAAGCCACAATCAAACTCGCGGGATTCATAATAACGCAATATGTGGACACAGTCAAATCCGACCTAAAGGAAGGTCTTTGCCGTGTGCTGTTTCACTTTGATCATTAAAATTCTCGTAAAGCACTCAGCGCTCTCCGTGATCCAGGCGTTCTCTAAACCTAGAGAACAGCAAAAAATCGAAAAAACTTTATCTTATGATAGTCATCTATGAAATATGGTTCTAACAACAAAGACAATAGCGGTAATAGCCGTCCTACTACTTGTGGTTGGTTTCGCAGCAGGCTGGTTCTTAAAAACCCCTGCTCCAGAAGTTGCACCTCAACCAGAAGTAGTTTTCGGCGCTCTCCTGGCTCTCACTGGATCTGCATCCTCTATGGCGGAATCTGGCGAGGCGGCGCTCAAGCTCGCAGTTGAAGACGTAAATGAGTATCTCTTGAGCATCGGTTCTAAGACAAGGATAAAAGTTATTGTTGAAGACACAAAGACCGACCCGGCGGTTGCGCTCGAAAAGCTGCAGAGCTTAGCAGGAAAAGGCATTAAGGTAGTCATCGGTCCGCAGTCCAGCGCTGAGGTTGAAACGGTTAAAGCATACGCCGATGAAAATGGCATCCTGCTGGTCAGTCCATCCAGCGTTGCCACATCCCTGGCTATTTCCGGAGATAACGTGTTCCGGTTTTGCCCCGATGCTACACATCAAGCGGAAGCTGTAGCCAGGCTGATGTGGGCGGATGGAGTCCGGGTTGTTATACCCCTATGGAGAGGTGACGTGTGGGGAGATGATCTTGCTAAAGCCACAAAAGACAGCTTCGAGGAGCTTGGCGGTACAGTGGTTGATGGCGTGAGGTATAGCCCCACTACCGAAGATTTCTCCACAGAGCTAGAATCCTTGAACTCGAAGGTAAGTCAAGCAATAGCTCAGTATGGCGATGTTGATTCTGTGGGAGTATACCTCCTGGCTTTTGGCGAGGTTGTTCCCATTTTCCTTCAAGCGCAAAACTATACCAGTATCTCCACGGTGAAATGGTATGGCAACAGCGCTGTTGCCCTTGACAAAGAGCTTGTCAGCAATACCCAGGCGGCCCAGTTTGCAATAAGAACCGTTTTCCCGAACCCCACCTATGCTGTTGGGAAGACGGGGAAGTATGAACTTGTTGAAGAACAGATTCGAAAGAAGATAGGAAGACCCCCGGATAATTACGCTCTTGCTGCTTACGATGCCCTTTGGGTAGCGACTCTATCATACCTTGCGACAGGAGGAACAAACGACTCTGATGCTTTTAAGATAGCACTACAACAAACAGCCGGATCTTACTTTGGCGCTACGGGTTGGACCGCCCTCAACGAGGCAGGGGACAGGAAGTTTGGTAACTATGATTTTTGGGCTGTAAGAGCGGATAATGGTACTTTTCTGTGGGAGCGCGTGGCTAGCTACCAAGTAGATCCCGGCTTGCCTGGGCGGCTGATTTATGAAAGAAAGCCGGTATCGTTGGAGGAGCAGGTATCTCTAAAGCCGATAAAACTAGGACACATTGGAGATTACAGCGGCATATGCGAGATGTATAGCACCTCGGAAAAGAAGGGGCAGTTATTGGCTATTGAGGAAATAAATGCCGCTGGTGGTATTTTAGGCCGGCAATTGGAGTATCTTGATCGTGATGGTGCGCTTAACGTAGATGTTAGTGTCAGGGAGCTTAAGGACTTAATACTAAGGGAGAAAATAGATTTCGCTCTTGGGCCGTGTAGCAGTAGTGAAGCTTTGGCGTTACAGGCTGTGACCGGAGACTACAACATAATTCGCGTCTCGGCAATCGCGCAAACTGAAGCTCAAACAGTTGATAACTATAATGGAACAACCTTGCAGGTGGTAGTCAATACCTATATGGAGGGGCGTGGCCAAGCACGTAGAATACACCGCGATTTTCCCAACGCTAAGAAGTTTTACTGTTTCAATCAGGATTATGAGTTCGGATACCGCGAGCAAGCAGCCTTCGAGGAAGAGATAAAGAGGTTGGTTCCCGATGCTGTGATTGTCGGTAAAGCTTTTCCAAAGCTTGGCGAGACAGACTATTCTCCCTTTATTACTGCTATGCTAGCCATGAAAGATGACATCGATTTCGTTCAAAGTTCTCTTTATGGCGCTGATTTAGTTGCCTTCACCAAGCAGGCTAAGGGCTATGGCTTTTTTGACGAGCTACCGTTTATGGCGCTGTACGATATAGATGTGTTGAAGGCGTTGGGTAAGGGTGCGCCAGAAGGGGTTTATGGCTTTGCCGGAGGCGATTTTTTCGCTGATCCCAACCCCAAAATGATGGAGTTTGTGGAGAAATATAAAGCAAAGTATAATGGTGAGTATCCTTCCGGTTGGGCAGTACTGGGTTATGATGCCATATATGCGCTTAAAGCCGCAATTGAGAAAGCGGGAACAACCGATACTGATGCTGTACGAGAAGCTTTAAAGGGAATGGACTTTACTGGTTTGAGAGGCTATACCCCAGTTCGTGCCATAGATTTGATGATGGTTGCGCCTACCTATAATGGCATTATCACTCACGAGTCGCCGTATCCCTTCCCTATCTGGAGGGATGTCTGGCGGATAGATGGTGCAGAGGTAATCCGACCTGAGGAATCGGTTTTGGAGGTGCGGGCAGCTTTAAGTAATAGGACAGCTAGTTAAAGGGCATAATATTGAAGATGCTAGTATGGAACTGGTAGCTCCACAAACTGTCATTTTAACTCTTCTCCTGGTGTATCTATCTAATACAAGAAAGCATAATACCCAACTAAAATTAAATATTTATTGACCCAAATTAACGCAGATTAACGTAGAAGAAATCGAATCCGTGTAAATCCGTGTCGTAAATAGTTAGAAATTATACTTTATTTATATACAAAGAAAAAACGAAAAGATGAATTTGAGATGAAAGCCAGATAATCCATCTGGTTGCACGGATAGATGAAGAAGCGGTAGGGGTGTTAAACAATACAGTTAATGTAACAGGCACTTCTCCTACCGGAGACGTTCACGACTGGGATACAGCTCAGGTCCTCGTGATACGAGTAGAGCTAGAGAAATCAGGCTCGCCAGCTACCGTCGCACCTGGTGGAACTCTCAGCTACACCATAAAATACTCTAACTCAGAAACAAAATCTCTAACCAATGTCATCATAACAGAAAACTATCCGGAAGGCATAACTTTCATCTCTGCTGATCCTGCTCCTGATGCTGGTACAAATAACAAGTGGACGATAGGACCTCTTCCAGCAGGCGCATCTGGACAAATAATCATTAAGGTAAAGGTCTCGGAATCGCGAGATCTCTCCTTTACAGAGACTGGCAGCGTAACCGACGAAGGTTTTGTAATGATTAGCAAAGACCTATCCACCGAGCAAAAGCCATATAGGCTCAAGAATGTGGTTACAATCTCATATGCCGAGACAGACCCTGTAACCGCCTCTGCCTCTACGACAGTAAGTGGCGTGCCCGGAACGAGCTTAGAGATTACCGAGCATGGCAGTGGTATATACGAATCTGAAGAGATCTTGAACCTAGAGACAAAGAACAAAAGCATTCGCCTTCAAAAGAGCACGGAAGCGGAATACCAGCCCACTACATTTAACTTCTCTTCTAACTGGATGCAGGGCATTTGCAGTAAGGACAAAAAGGCCGGCACTGCGATACATAAGAAGATACGCAATGCCGTCTCTATGAAGGATGATACAACTGCGACTAAGTCGTCAATGGCGTTTGAAACTTCTTTCAATGGCTCTATTCATGTAGGTGCGAGAGCAACTGGGACAAGAAATTCTGAAGATTATATCGGTGTGTTCAATCCCACGGAGAAAATAGAGATAGGTAAGGCGGTAAATGTGCCCACTGCCACTTCCGTACCTGATTGGCTGCCCTGCCCGTTCCCCGAGCCCTGAGTTTCAACACCGTCATCTGATTTGCAGCAAAGTCCATCCTCGGATCCATAGCGTATACTGCTAAATTGTGGAGACACTAGCTTACTAATTTATTAGAACGGCAATAGTGCTTTTAGCATGTAGTAAGGCACTCGTGGAATGAGCCATCTTATGTATTCTTTATATTCCATTTCCCCCGCAGGAACCTCAAACCATTTGCCTAGAACTATTTTATTAGATGAAAGAACTCTAAAGAAGATATTGGGGAAATTATACATCAATTTGGTCAACCGTAACGAATATTTTAAATTCTCTCCAAACAAGCTATAACATGTTCTTTTATAGGTATCCAATGCTGATTTTGAGAATTCGTCATTCTCATATGATTCTACAACTCTCTCCGCTGCTAATTTAGCTGAGATAAATGCATATTTGATTCCTTCCCCCTGGTAAGGGTCGACAAATCCCGCCGCATCGCCGACCAACATTATTCTGTCTGAGCATACTTCTCTTTCGTAGCCACCAGCAGGAATTAGATGTGCATGACTATTAACATCGGTGCTAAATCCTAATTTCTTAATGAAGGCTATAAAAATATCCCGTGAATTCTTCATGCTGGGAAGGATTCCACACAAACCAACCGAAAAATGCTTCTCTTTAGGAAAAACCCAACCATAACCAAAGTTAGTGATACCATAATGAATATCAATAGCATTGTCTATATACTCATTAACTTCTTCATTACTAGCAGGAATCTCCGCGGCAATACAAAAGCCCAACTCGTCTGGTTTATAAGAATCTCGAACATACTTAGAGACGATACTATTAACACCATCAGCGCCTATAACTACCTTTGCATTGTACTTCTCTTTATTTGTTTCCACAACTATCCTTGACTGTTCTGGCTTTATAGATGTTGCTTTTTCTGCCTCATGAAGTGCAACACCAACATCAACTGCTTTTGAAACGAGGTACGCATCAAATTTATCGCGCGATACAAGTATCGCCAGCCTAGATTTCCTTTTTACTTCTATTTGATGGTTTTTAAAATGTGCTCGTTCACCATAGCATTCTCGCTCTATCAAATCCTTTTTTATTCCAAAATCCAGGTGTGATAGTGCACTCGTTGATACAGCACCACCACAGAGTTTAAACCTGGGTATTCCTTCCTTCTCCAAAAGTAGAGTTTTAAGCCCGTTCCCAGCACAAGTTTTACTTGCTATCGCTCCAGATGGACCAGCACCTATAACTATCACATCATACTGTTGCATCGTATTTTAATTGGTATCAAATTAATTCCATTTGTTTATAGCTAATTCCCTCTATAAAATAGATTCTCTTTCACTTCCGCCCAATCCACTTCCGTCATCACACAACCGCTCTTTGAAAGCACCACACCGATCATTGGCACACCCTTCGATGTAACATATCGCATTGTTTCGTAAAGGTCATGTTGACATGCAACACCAATTGCAGCCAACGGCTTTTTATCTCTTGTTGCTCGCTTAACAAATTCACCGCCTGGTGCGATACAGATGTCAACGCCCTGTTCATCACACAGCCTTTTAATCTCCGCAATCCCGCATCTACCACATTCTTTGCAGATGACACCTTCTTGTGGCGATATTTTCGCGGGACATTCGAGATCGCGAAGGCACTGGGGCAGGAACAATATTCGCTTTGCCATTGGTGTCTTTCCATAGGCGGCTTTGTATATCGAATTCATTAATGCAATGCCTATTTCGTCCACGATTATATGATTTATATTGAAGTAACCGAGGAATAGCTTGGCGGGTTGGTAGAAGAGATTGAGCACAGAGAGCGTAAATCGTGGGAAGAGGCCTCTTTTATATATGGCTAAGCATACAGCAGTTAAAATTAGCACGAGCACTGCAATAACAAAGATTATGAAAATTTCGCCTATCAGCACATATGTCGAGGAAGATATTAGATTGATCATTTTGATATTTGCATTTTGCATTTGTTTATTATCGCTTCATAGTCTACAGTGGTATTGACGCATCCCTGAGTTGTTAAAGGCACGCCTTGTGATGGCACACCAATAAGTTTTGTATTTAGCATTCCTTCATTTAGATTGGGGTAACAAGCAATACCTACCACCGCTTTTGCTCGGCAGAGCATAAGAATCCGTCCCGTGAAGGTCCCTCCTGGCGATATGTACATTTTGATGCCAAGCTCTTTACAACTAGCGCTTAGTTCGCCAATTGCGCATTTACCGCATTCCATGCAGTGGATACCGTCTAATGAACTCAATTTAGCAGGGCATTCCGTGCTTCTGATGCACTGAGGCAGGATTAAAACTCGCTCTTCCATGTTCGTACAGGCGAAATCGGGATAATTAAGTGCATTCCGTATCTCAACTGACACGCCGTCTATTAATGCCGGATCAACATGAAAGAACGATAGCAGTCTGCGTAAAGGTTCATAAAGCAAACTTATTATGAACAGGACGAAATTAGGGAATATTATCTTTTTCGTATGTACCGTATAAGCGCAAAATAAAAGAGCTACTGCTATGAGTGCCACAAATGCTATTGCAAAAATTACTACTAGCCGCCCTATTGCTTCAAGCATAAACAACCCCGATCTTTTTTATTGTATATAACGTATGACTTCTACCTATAAATTTGATTTAGGACGCAGATTTACACGGATTTACGCAGAAAACTATTTCCTCAAATTATAACCTCAATAGAAGATTCTAATAATCTCCTCCGCCTACTAAACTAAACCCTCAAAATATTTAAAAATCCGGATTATCTGCGTTCATCTGCGTCCGATTATCAAAAATTATTCTTTCTTGAAGCTTATCTACTCGGATGAATAATCTTATCGCCCATACGCATACGGACCAAAGGTTTGGATATATGCCTTCTTGCAACCGGAGGCACTTCATACAAACCCGTTTCTATCGCCCGCTCTACGATTACCTTGTCCTTCACCGCACTAAAGGTCCCGCAGCGTTTACAGCGGTAGCCCTGCGATCGTCCCGCAGATTTCATATTCCGCCCGCACGTATTACATCTCGGAGTCCGTTCTACTACGAGGTTCAATTCCCTTAGCTCTATCTTCTCGAGGTTTAATGTACTTTCCTTTAGAGACCCGTAGACCGTAACCCCATCCCCGATTCGCAGTTCCCGTATAATGGCACGAAAGCCCTTCGTCGGCTCGTAAGCAATACAGTCAACGCTTTCATTACCTCTCTGCACTGACAGAGAAAACAGGACATGCCCGCCTTCTATCGTCCTTGGATTGGAATCCACCACGCCGTCTAAGATATAAGAGTGGTAATCCCATAACTTTTCTGTGTTCTTCAGGTGGCAATCAGTGCCTTGATTCGTAATGAACAGCATCTTCCGCTCCTCTGGCTCGGCTTGTATGAGCTCGTAAGCTTTGTAGATAGCATCTACGCTGTCGCCTCTTATACCAAAAAGGACGGGACATGGTGAATGCGGTACAAGAACTAGTTTTTTGTTCGCCACATCTACGGTATCCCAGACTAAGGGGTAAGTAGCTTCATCGGCGGCCCACACACTTGCATCCTCTATAAAGCGTAAAGTTCCCCATATTTCTTTTCGACGATATACAATCAGCTCGTAAGTGTAGTCGTAACTTTTTTTCGCGTGTAACAGAAGAAACGAAGCAGCAGCTAAAGCGCCTATTAACCCGCGCTTATTTTTCAAGCCGAAGTAATCAAGGTGCAATTCCGAGATAATAGCATAAGCCTCTTCTATCGCCAGTACTTCCCGCACTGCAGTTTCATAAAAGCGTTTTAACTTTTCAGTACTCGTTTTTGAGGCGTTATCATCAATGAAAACAACACCAGGGTTTGTCCCTTCTGCCCTTAACTCGGATAGCTCAGTCACTCGCGCCTTGACAATTTCTTTCACTTCTCGCTCTAAGCCCTTGTTTACTACTATCCCAAATGCGACTGCGCCGTTGCCCCTTGTTTTAAATGGTATGCATGGATTAAGTCGTACTAATACAGGCGTGGAAACTTCACCATAGCTTTCGAGTTCGTCAACTAAAACGGTGCATAGATATGTGGTGCACATCCCACTTCTCGAGTCGGTATCGTCTATTCCTACAATCATAAACAAACCTTTCTTTATAAAAGAAAGCTTTACCAAAGAAATAAAATAAACCTTTTCTGAAAGAAAAGGTTTACCAAAAGAAAAATTATATTAGTAACGTCTAAATTACGTTGGTGTGGAAAAAAAATGGACATGTATTATCTGACATTGTGCCTGTACATATTTCTAATTTACTGGTTTATTGTTATGATTCTGGATAAACGGGGCATTTTGGAGCGGTATAATATCTCGGCATCTGGTCCCCTCCTAATGATAAGGACGACAAGAGGGGAGAAATTATTAGAGCGGTTGTCAGAAGGTGAGTTGAGAAAGGGCTTTTGGCGTAGTTATGCGAATATCGGCACTATTTTCGTGCTTATATCCATGGTTTTTATGTTCGTTCTCGTGGCATTTGGTGCTTACCTAACATTCACATTGCAGCCCGCACCAACGAAGTTACACGAGCCGCGGAACGTACTCCTTTTACCGGGGTTAAACGAGTTTATACCTCTATGTGCATGGGTAGGCTTTGTTATTGCGTTAATAGTGCACGAGCTTTCCCATGCGATATTGGGTGTCGTAGAGGGAATAAAAGTAAAATCAATGGGGCTTTTAGTCGCACTGATACCAATAGGTGCATTTGCAGAGCTGGACAGCGAGCAATTATTTGGTAAGAAGGAGAAAAAAGAGCAGAAAAAGAACGAGTTGGCACATGATAAAGAGCTAAAGCCAGGAAAAGAGGACAAAAAAAGGGTGGCCACTGCTCGTGAGAGAACGCGCATCCTTTCCGCTGGTGTGACGAGCAATTTCGCCGTGGCCCTCATTGCTTTTCTACTCTTCCTCGCCATATTATTCTCTATTCAGCCAGTTATGGATAATACCCCCTTTGTTTATGCTGTTGCGAAAGATAGCCCCGCAGATAAAGCGGGGATCAAACCGGATATGTTGATTACAAAGGTTGACGGGACCACGACGAGAAATGTAGCGGCGTATAATAATGGAACCGAGGAAAAAGTGGCTGGCGGGATGATATTAACAGTGTTAGATGAAAGTGGAGCAGAAAGAGAAATAATATTGGAAGGCGTTCATGAAAGTGAAGGGGTATGGATTTCAGATGTTGAAGACGGTTTTCCAGCGGCTAACGCAGGCATAAAAAGTGGCATGTGCATAATAACAATGAACAATATGAGTATACATGGGTATGATGACTTCCAGAACTTTATGAATCAGACGGTACCAGGGCAAGTAATAGAAGTGCGAACAAACGCTACAACATTCGCCGTGGAGTTAGAAAAATCACCCTATTACGAATTCGGGTTTTTAGGCGTTGTCGTTGCAAATAATCGCTTGGGCATGCGTGTAGCGGAATTTCCGGCGAAGGGGTACTTAGAACACCTGCGCAGCACACCTCGCACCCTCATTTCACCAAGGGGTTGGTTAATGTTGACGGGCATGCCTTTTAGCCCACTCCCTTATGGTTTCAGCACCTTTAGCCCTTTTCTATCACATTTATACGAGCCGGCAGGTGCAGCGTCATTCTTAGGTGGTAATATTTTTGCCATTGCCGACGTCTTATTTTGGAGTGGGTGGATAAACTTCTACGTTGGTCTGTTTAACTGTCTGCCTATGGTGCCCTTTGATGGTGGCTATGTATTCCGCGAGATGTTGAATTCCATATTAAGGCCTGGAATAAAGGATAAGAGAAAGAGAGAAATGATTTCAAAGGCAATTACATACGCTATTGGAATTCTTATTTTCTCAGCTATTGTTATCCTGATAGCAGGCCCCTATATACTACGCGAAATCGGTGTTTTCGGGTTGATTGCTGCTATGGTTTTAATTGTCATGGTTCTCGTAACGTTAGCCTACCGCATCGCAGTTAGTGTGCAAAAGGCGCCAAGTGCGGTTTTAATCATTAATGGTGCTAACGCGAACTCGGATACGCTACGAATCAGCCACCACGTCGGCGATACCATCGCAGATGCTTTTGGCAATCCCGAGACCGGCGGTGGCCGAGGCCAATCTGCTGGTGATTGGAACTACTTAGAGGTGAGGCAGAATGGAGAACTCTATACATTATCGGAAAAATCGCGATTAAATGGTGATGCTAACTGGAATCCTGGGCCTAACAGGTATACGCAGTTTGCAGCGGGAGACGAATTGGAGATCTCGGGTCTTTCGCTTAATACTGGCGATTACATTGAAATAGTCTACACGCAGACAGGCGATGTATTGCTGCAAACTACAGTGACATAATATAATGTAATTGCAAATTTTTATGCAAATTGTAAAATGCAAAACCACGAGATTTTACATCTTCGTAATCGCTAATTACTATTAACACATCATAATCGCTTTTTTTCGGTAAATTCGCCACGAACGAAACTTCCAAATATGATTATGGAGACTAAATCAGCACCTACGGAGTTTTTTATTATCTCAACTATCTTCGCGATTGTTTTTTTGATGCGATTCTGGTAATGTCATTTTTTTCTTCCCACTCTTCCATCAACTTACCAGCAAATGCTTGCTTGTGCACCCGCAGCATACACACCCCTCTCCGAACCATAGTATGCATCATAAACATGATGATAAACGAGGTCGCATTTATGTTGATATACCGCAGGCGTATAACTTCTCGGCAGTCCTTCATCCAGAATATTCTGGATAGTAAGAACCACATCAGCCCGAGTCTGCTGCCGTTTTCGCCAATCCAGAACAAGTTTCTCTTTCTTCAAGATCGACAATAACCTTTTAGCGACATGTTTTACCTGTTTCTTCTCGTTCGCCGTTAAATCCGGTTTATAAAGCAAATCGAAGATAGCGAGTTCTTCCTCTGTAAGATTCTCAGATATGCCCCTTTTCTCTTCTTCTTGTAGTTCCTTTGCAAACGCGAGTAACTTATCAAAGAATATCTCAACGTTTATCGCACCTGAATTATATTCATCAATCATCTGCTGCAATTTTTCGAGAAAGTTTGTCCTCGAACGGTTCAACCGGACCATATTGGTGACTTTCCCTTTAACCGCATGTTTCAACCGCTCTGCATGTATATGCTTCTTCTCACGCATAAAACTCCGTTTCAGAGCTTCAAAATCTATCTGGCTGAGATTAACGCGAGATGTACCATAAGGCTCCTGCCGATCCTTGATCACATAACCCTCGGCTTCTATTGACTCGTCAAGTAATTTATCTACTTTACCCATAACTTCTGTTATATCCACTTCTGGCGATAGCGCCCTGATCTTGTCTGCGATGACCTTAAACAATGCGGCTAGTTCGCCGAATTTCACTGCTTCCGGGTCCGGAAGAATAGCCCTATATAACTTGTTCACGCTGGCAGCAAGAGCAATGTATTTCCTCTTGGATTCTTCATTTACTAAAATGGCATCTACTGCGTCATCTAACAATTTAATGCGCACAAATTTCTCCGAGCTGATAATATCATGCATGTCAATCCCTTTTTCTTTACAGAACGATACTATTTCCTGAATGCTATTTTCAAGCTCTTTTATAAGCTCGCTTTTCGGCTTGACCGGACTCTCTCCTTCTTCCAGACCACCGCCAATGGCGGACCCATAGATGGCTAAAGCTTTCTGGAGCTCTCTGAAAACGCCGATATAATCCACAATCAAGCCGTTGGGTTTATCCTGGAATACTCTGTTTGCTCTGGCGATAGTTTGCATCAGGGTATGGTTGCGCATGGGTTTATCGAGGTATATGGTAGAAAGGCTTGGCACATCAAAACAGGTCATCCACATTGCGCACACAAAAACGATTCTGAAAGGGTCGTCTGCGTCTTTAAATTTCGTTGCTAGATCTTCTTCAATCATACGTTTGCGATGGTTCACAATATCCAGTCCGAGTTTCTCGAACCGTTCCACTTCGTTTTGTTCACTACTCACCACTACTGCCATGTCCGTCTCGTCCATAAACGTAATCTTAGTTGCAATATCTTCTCGCTCTTTATCGTCCCTCGCATGCTTTAAATCATCGTTCAGCCGTTCAGCACAGCGTTTCCAGTATCTCTGCACTTTATCATACATCTTCACTGCAGTTGGTTTGTCAATAGCGACAACCATAGCCTTGCCCTGATAGCCACGGCTCGTAAAATGCGTGACAATATCTTCAGCTATTTTAGCCAATCGGTCATCTCTCGTGATGAGATGGTATTGCCGAGCGAATTCTCGCTCTAATTTATTCTCCTGTGCTTCATCAAGCATGGATTCTTCTACTATCCGCTCAATGTCTTCATCAAGGTCTTCATTTTTTAACTGGAGTTCGGGTATTCGGGTCTCATAAAAGAGAGGGACCGTAGCGCCATCGTCCACCGACTGCTTGAAGTTGTAAATGCTCACATAATCGCCAAATGTCTTTCGCGTGAGCTCTTCACCAACAATCAGAGGCGTTCCGGTGAAGGCAATGAAAGCCGCATTTGGTAGCGCGGATCTCATATTCGCAGCTAAGATGTCGTATTGTGAACGATGCGCCTCGTCTGTAATCACGATAACATCCGAGCGGTTTGATACGACCGGATAAGACTTGCCGGTTTCTGTTCTGAATTTTTGGATCAACGTGAATATATTGCGATGGTCTTCTTGTAAAAGTCGTTTCAGATGTTTGCCGCTTTCGGCATGAACTTCCTCTTCCGTTACTGCACCAACACTCAGGAAATTGTTGTATATCTGCTCGTCCAGTTCCTTCCTGTCGGTGACAATGACAAAGGTGTAATTCCCCTTAAATTTTCTTAATATCTTCTGCGAGAAGAAGATCATGGAGAAGCTCTTACCACTGCCCTGAGTGTGCCAGAATACGCCTAAGCGGCCCTTTGCCGCACCCTCATCCTCAATCCTTCTTCCAGGGGGAGTAGGAAGAATTTCTTTATGAATCATTTCCAGTACTTTGTCAGGATTATCAAGGATCGTTTGATTTTGAATACGAAGTATTTTAAAACCCAATGAGTTCAAGTATTTGTCGCGTTTTATGTCTTTCTTTTCAACATCTGATAGACTATGAACAGAACCATCTAATTCGATAATGAGTTTCAAATCATGGCAGTAAAAATCGGCGATATAATCCCCTATCTGATGCTGCCGCCAAAATTTCAGATTCAAAAACCGCCGGTCCCGTACCATTTCCCACAGGATTTGTTCCGCCGGTGTTTGGTTCTTGCGAAGTTCACGCGCACGCTCCACCAAGCCCGCAAACTGAAACCCGCCTCGATAATGCCCCATCTCCCCTCTCCCCCTGGGAGAGGGGTCGGGGGTGAGGGTTGCAATTAATTTATTGATCGCACTATTCACGCCCAGATACTGATGGTTTTTTGCTATTATCTTGATAACCGCGCCGCCAGTATCCTGAAACAGAATGAAATTCTCGAGTATATCCATAAATCGGCTCTTCTCGCATGTGCCCCTGATAATAGTATCAAGAGAAACAATCCCTACTTCTTCTCCTCCTTCTCCTTCTTCGCTCCCTATCCTCTTCCAGTCGCTGAAATGTTCCCAATCTGAAGTGATAGTGCCAATCCTGCTTTTTGAACCGTTGGAGAGGATAATAAAGGCGTTGTACCAGAATATCTGTGGTATGGTGCTTTTATAATCTGTGAGGTTGTTTCGGTAGGCATTTTCCAATCGTTTATGCGTGGCTTTTAACTCGATAAAAATGAGTGGCAAGCCGTTGACAAAACCAACGAGGTCTGCACGGCGTTTATACATCTCGCCTGAGACCCAGAACTGAGAAGCCAAGAAGAAATCGTTTGTTTCGGGATTGTCAAAGTCAATTACCTTTACCGTTTCTACTTCTTCGCTGCCGTCTTCCATACGAATTGAAACTTTAATACCATCTTTTAGCATACGGTAAAGATCTCTGTTAGCTATTACAGGGTTCTGTGAGCTGCGGTCTCTTGACAATTCATCGATGGCAAGGGCAACGGCTTCTTCGCTCAAATCAGGATTCAGACGAAATAAAGCTGATTTCAGGCGTGGGATGAGGACAACATCAGAGGGGGTTTCTCTGCCAAGTGTTCCGTTATCGCCGAATCTTTCGTGGAAGCAGTTCTGGTGCTCGTAGCCGAGCGATTGGAAGAGTTCGATGGTGGGTTGTTCGACCAAGGTGGATTCGGAATATTCGTCCATTTTCTTATACTTTCTGTTCCAATGTTTTTGTAATTGTATATTTTGAGTCACGATTGCTGAAAGCAGGAAGAGTTCCTTCGAGTATGTCAACTATTCTTTGATTAATTTTGGGATTCTCAATAGCACCAGATATATACTCAACTTTGTAATTGTGAGTCTTATCTATTTTAGCGTAAATAACTTGTTCAGCGTCACATACCACAGCTAAATTAGGATTATGAGTAACGATAATTATCTGTCTTCGCTTTTTGGCTTCTTTAATATACGGAACAAGCAATTCATACACACTTTGATTGTCCAAATTTTCCTCAGGTTGATCTATTATTAAGGGGATATCATCTTTATCTATGAGCAAATAAAAAATTAGCAATATCGCTCCTTTTTCACCAGGAGACAATAGAGATAGTTCTATATCGCCAAGCTTCAATTTGTAAATAGGATTTAAATAATCAAGGGAAAATAGAAAGTCATAAAAATCAAGCACATTTTCTCTCTTTAGTTGCTGCTTGATTATTCTTTTTCCCTTCTTTTTGGATCTTTGATCTTGCTCTAAGTTTTCAACAATCTTATTTAAAAACTCGGTCACAGAATCCTCATTATTGAAGTCGGTAACATCTAATAACGACTTTAACCGTTTCGCTCCTTCTTCACTTCCATAAAAACTTCCTTTTACTCCTTGATGAACAAACGAAAAGAACTTCTCTTCGAACTCTTTTACTTCAAGGGATACATCAAAATTTACCTGATATTTAGGATCTGATAACTTATGCTGAGCAACAAAATCTTCCACAGGCTTGTATAACGATTTATATATCTCAACTAATTCTTTCTTCCCATTGTATATTTTCCTTACTTTCTTTAATCGTTCTTTTTTCTTATTTTTTAAATCTTTGGGAAGTTTCTCCTTAATATATTTCAATATTTTCTCATAATATCTTATTGTGTCTTCTTTATCATCAGAACCTTCAATCTCTTTCCTTTTGACCTCCCAATCAGCAAGTTGTTTCAAGTAATCCTGATACTTCTTGTTGGGTTCATCAAGTTTATTCTGAAGTTCTTTTAAATCCTCTTTTACTTTCTCAAACTGTGTATAAGGATTGCCTTTATATTCCTTAGTCTTTTCATCGTATATACCCCGTGGGTTTAAGTCATTGTTTATTTGGTAATGTCCTAACATAAGATAGTTTATATAGTAATCTGACTAATATTCTCTTGGTGGATACCATGGCACGACCAAGAGGGAAAATCGAGGTAGTTTGTCAGAACCCGCGATGTCGTTATTATCTGAAAGAGAAGGGAAAA
>JAUWVD010000137.1 GCA_030617585.1 Candidatus Methanophagales archaeon | reverse complement strand
AGAGAAATTAATGGACGATGCATAACATAACCGAAAAGTTTATAAAGTGGTATTTCCTTGTGTCCGTTTTAGTGAGGTAAACGGTTTAACTAAAAAGGAGGTGATATAAAAAATGGAAACAAAAACAATAAAAAAAGTACCAGTGGTGCCTTTTGCTTTAATGCTAGCATTGATTGAGGCAATACTGGCTTTTATCGTTGCAATAATTTACGTAGCGACAATGGGTGCATTTATAGCTGCAATACCCGGCGCAGCAGAACAGGCAGGGATAATAGCAGGCTTAGGAATCGCAGCGTTAATAGTATTTCCCGTAGTGACTTTCATACTGGTGTTTATAGTATACGCTATATTCGCACTACTCTACAATGTACTAGCTCCACGCGTTGGCGGTATCAAACTTGAATTAGAGTAAATAACTAAAGGATACCCATACCTCTATCATCTGCCTAGTAATACTTGTTGCCTTTATGCCGCCGATGCCTGCGTATTTCTATGACAGACAGGACCAGGATTTGGAGGATTTTGATTATCCTCCTTCTATTTTTTTATTGTATATAACGTATAACTTCTACCTATTTGCTATTAGGCCATATGACCTCCTCTACATAACTCCTATAGAAATACGCCATAAAAAGCATTCTGGATTGAGAGGAGGCGAAAAGAATGAAAGGAAATAGAACAGCATCTGAGAGGTTAAATGCAAAAACGCTCGACCAAATGTTCGTCAATATGGTGGAACAAGGCTATGAATGCCCACCATTCGTATCCAACGCCATATTAGAGACCGCGAAATCGGTATTCGTACAAGATCCGAGTAATCCGAACGTGATGAATGTGGGACAGTTGATGGTCTTGGGCATTGCCGTGTCGGAACCTGCGGGGAAGCCATTAACCAAATGTGAGATGAAAACGGCGGTGGTAACGCTAGATGCGGGAAAAGATGATGAAGAAATCAGGAGTCAGTATGGACTTGCTACTCTTCGCCAGGCGAGACTCGCTAGAGTTACACACGAAGCATGGGACCAAGGTATCACACTTACACAGGAGGACGTCGCATCAAAGCTCTTGAATTGCAGTGTCAGAACGGTAAGGCGAGACATTAAGGCACTCGCAAAGCGCGGCGTGATTGTTCCAACACGAGGGCAGCAAAAAGACATCGGTCCTGGTGTATCCCACAAGGTAGAAACCGTTAGGCTTTTCATAGAGCGAAAAACATACACCGAGATTGAAAGGAGACTAAAACACTCTCTAACGGCGATCAAGCGCTATATCCTGACTTTCTCCCGTGTTGCGTATCTTACAGAAAAGGGATACAGAACGAAAGAAATCGCTTTTCTCGTTCAGAGTTCAGAGCGATTGACACAGGATTACCAAGCGTTATACCGCAAATACAAAGAAGACCCGGCGTATAAAGGCCGCTTAGACGAGATACTGGCGCTGAACTCCGCGGATCGTGAGATAAGTAAAGGGGGGGCGACAAATTGAGCATGTATGCACAGCAAAGTAACTATGCACCGTTACTGGACAAAACGTTTGAGACCGCGGTATCCGGTTTCATATTGGCGGAATTTCCAAAGTTGGGCGGACCGAAGGTCGTCAAGTTATTGGTCAACGAACTGAAGGCGATCGTTGAGCAGTACTATCCGCCGCTAACAAATCTCAGAATGGGTCAGCTGCTCTGGTTCGCAGTGGCAAAAGAAGAGAAAGGAGGGTATGGAAAGAGCATGAAGAATCTGCGATTGCGTCCAGTTGTCCTATCAGTGGTAACTTATGAAGACATTCAGAAGAGGGCGGAGGGTGTTCCACAGAAGGAGATCCGAAAGAGTGCTATTGCAAGGATGCTGCGCGAAGCGGACGAGCAGGGTGGAACGCTGGCAGAGACCGACCCATCGCTCATCCTTTTTTGCTCCCTTACAACCATTAAAAAGGACATCGCCGAATATGAACGTGAGAATAACGTGGTACTCCCACGTAGGGGCACCGTGCATGACCTGGGGAGAAGTACAACGCATAAGCAAATCATCTGCAGAATGTCGGTTCAGGATAGAAAAGCTACACCGGACATCGCACGGGAAACGTATCACAGTCCCAACGCCGTTGATAGATATCTCAACGATTTTGATCGTGTGCGCTTCTGCCTTAAGAAATGTTTGTCGGTTGAAGAAACGGCATTTACGACACAAATGAGTAAATCTCTGGTCATAGAGTATGAAGAGTTGATTAAAGAGCTCTATGGAGATGGTGAGAAATAGAAATGTTAATAAAGTATTGGGATCATAGGTATAGTATGGGTCATATGGCCTTATTTAATTTAGGACGCAGATTTACACAGATTTACACAAACCTTTTCTTAAAAAGAAAAGCTTTACCAAAAGAACATTTGTGTTTTTATTTTAGCACAGGCTAAATTTTCTTTTTGTAAAAAAGAAAAAGTGTTGTGTTAATCGGTGTCAATAATTTATTTTATTTTGTTTTTAGTCTATACTGCTTTAGCTCTAACAGCATCTCCAGTCATGAAGAGTTCAGTTTGATCTCGAACAGCTTAGGCCAGCATTTCCCAGTTACGAAGATTCTATCTTGCTTTGCGTCATAGGCAATACCGTTGAGAACATCTTCTGAGCGATTCTCTTCGCTTAACAGCCCTTTTAGATCGATCCACCCGACGACTTGGCCTGTTTCAGGTGAGATCCTCGCAATGTAGTTACTCCGCCAAACATTAGCGTAAATCTCTCCTTGGATATACTCAAGTTCGTTGAGGTTGATAATAGGCACGCCCTTGTCACGAACTTCGATTTGTCCGATTTCTTCGAAGGTATCAGGATTCAAAAAATACAGTGCTGAAGTTCCATCGCTCATGATCAGGTGCTTTCCATCATGGGTGATTCCCCAACCTTCAGTGGGATATGCGAATTCCCTGAGTAGAAGGAAGCTCTCCTTATCGTAGACGAAGCCAATCTTCGACTTCCATATCAGTTGTAGCAGCGTGTCGTTCCAAATGGTCACTCCCTCACCAAAGAATTCATCGGGCATAGAATAATTCTTTAGGACTTCTCCTGTTCCCAATTCGACTTTGCGCAGTGTTGACTCACCGTAAATGCCAGTACCTTCATACAGAAAACTATCATCAAAGACTAATCCCTGCGTGAAGGCGTTTTGGTCGTGAGGGTATGTATTGACTATTTTGTAGCCGTAAACGGGAGTGGCGTCAGGAGGGCTTGGCGTTTGCGTAGGCAGAGGTGCTTGCTTCTCAACACATCCTGCCAACGTCGCTACCACTACAATTACTAATACACCAACAATACCTATTCCAAGCTTCTTATTCATTCTTCAGCTCTGGTTTTTAATCCTCCGTTCCTTCTCTGCAATCCCTGCTTCTTTCTTCTCTTTCATCAACCGGTGTATCAAATCTGCACCTGACTTATCTATCGGCTTCGCTTCTATAAATCCGCGCTCCAAAGCGTATTCAAATACCTCCTTACCGAAATCCGTGCGGACTATTACTGTTGACGTGCCTGCTGGTGAACCGACATTTCCGACACTTATATCAGAAAACAACCCGCTGAAATCTTTGCATATCTTGCACCCTTCTCGCTTATAACCCTCTATCTCGTTAATAGCCACACTCAATAGCTCCTTCTCGCCTGCATAGACGTGGAAAAGATTATCCCGGATGTCCAATTTTGTTATCTCACTTATATTTATACCCTGCTTGCGTTCAAGAAATTCTTTCATTAGCTTCTCATATGAATAAATACCCTGGCAAAACAGCCCCATTCTTAACCGCAGAGTAGACGAGAAGTTATGCGCATTGTGGCTAGCCCGACCTACAACAAGCATCTTCTCATAACCTGCCATCTGGCACGGCGTC